>JBGQGO010000354.1:0-6136 GCA_041497455.1 Blastocatellia bacterium
ATTTTTGGATCGAGTTGTCGAATCGCGCCGGCCGCGGCGTTACGGGGATTCGCGAACAGCGCCAGCCCTTGATCGGCGCGTTCTTCGTTGAGCGCGTTGAAAGCCGACAGCGGCAAGTAGACTTCGCCGCGAACTTCCATTTCAGGAATCCGCTCGCCGCCGGTCTTCAGCCGCAGCGGAATCTGCTTGACCGTTTTCAGGTTCGCCGTCACGTCTTCGCCAACGACGCCGTTGCCTCGAGTCGCGCCTCGCACAAAGCGGCCGTTCTTATACGTGAGCGCAATCGCGACTCCGTCGATTTTCAGTTCGGTGACGTAAGCGGCGTCCTCGCGGTCGAGCAAGCCGCACACTCGCCGGTTGAACGCACGCAGCTCCTCTTCGCTGAACGCATTCGCCAGCGAGAGCATCGGCGCGTGGTGTTGGACTTTTGTGAATCGCTCGAGCGGTTCGCCTCCGACGCGCTGAGTTGGAGAGTCGGGCGACGCAAGTTCGGGATGCGCCCTTTCGAGTTCGAGCAGCTCGCGGAACATCCGGTCGTACTCGGCGTCCGAGATTTCGGGCGAGTCTTTAACGTAATAGAGGTAATTGTGGTATTCGAGCTTTTGCCGCAACTCGGCGATGCGGGCGGCTACGCGGTCTATGTCAACTTGAGTGGTCATCAGTTGTTTAGTGCCAAGGCCCTGATCGCTCTTTTGACTTTTGTCCCAAGCCCTCAAGGTGTTTTTTGTTGTACGACAGATCGGATGGTCCTCCGGAAACACAACCGATAAGTTCCTTTGCGAGCGCTGCGACGGATTCGGGCGGATGCTCAGCATTCGGTGCGAGATATTGCTCCAGTGCGGTGCGCACTATCGCTGATTTGGTCGTACTTCGTTGCTTGGCTGCGAATGTCAGCTTCGCGCCGAGGGAAGCAGGCAATTTCACAGATATAGTCTTCATTTCTACCTTGGAGTAATCGGCTAATCGCGTCATAAAATCTCGAATACAAGACCCTAATTAAGACGATAGCTTAGCTGGCAATTGTCCGGCTGTTTCGTCAAGATTATTAGGTCATAGGAACCGTACGCGTTTGGAATATTCGTAAAGGCCCAACCGTCTCGATGGCCAGTATGTCCAAACAGCCCCATTCCTCCAGCGGGTTCTAAATCTAGAATCGTGGGGGCATCTACTCGAACCATGATGTTGATAACCCGCACCTTTGAATCTATGGTCATCCTGTAAACAGTCCTATACTTCCCATCCAGCGGTTCGTTCTTAGCCAACTCGGTGAAGAATACTTTCGGCGGCGGAATATCCACTATGTTTACGTCTCGACCCGCTTGAATGCCTCCAGGCGAGTTGGTCATCGTTTGATTTGAGCGCGGCGCGTCTCCGGTCTTTAGTTTCTCGTCAGAACTTTTGAACCAAACCGTCAGTTGCAGAAAGTCGGGGGCACTATCCGGCTTTAGGAATGCCGGTGGGTCATGCCCCAAGACGGCTTTCAGCGCCGCCTTAAGAGCAAAGGCGAACGTTGGCGGTGAGTTGCTTTGGGCTTCGAGATATAGCTCAGGAATAGTCTTCGCGGGATCGCCTGCGCCGAACATTATCGGAGAAAAATCAACTATCCATCCTGCTTCCTTAGACTCCAAAAGGCTAGCTAGTTGACGCGCGAACTGACAAGGCTCGGGTCCACCACTCTCGATGCAGGTGACACTTACACGGCCCTTCGGATTATTCCTTAGAACGTTGACGAATACTCCTTCTTGATCAGGGGTCAGCCTGCGGGGATGATCTCCTTGGTTAATGGTTACATTTCCCCCGGCTTGCACGCTTCCGGGCGAATCTTTCATTTCTTGCTTTATGACTGGCGATTCATTCTTAGTTGCACGATAGCTTGATCGAATTGCGGTAATCAAATTATCAAGGCCCAATTCTCCAAGGTACTTTCCTCTAAGGCGAATTTCGGCTTCATCCTCACGCGTCATCTTGAAGCTAACGCCACGGCGCCGTATGTGAGCGATAAGCGTCTTGCCTTGTACGATTCTCTCTCTGAGGGTTTCTAATAGGCCCGTCTTATCAATTGGATCAGTTCCAAGTTGTGACTGAGAGAACGCGGGAGCCAGAGCTACTAGGGAAATGACAAATAGAAAGATTGTTAGTCGTGTCCTGAACATTTTTCACTCCGGATCTTTAATATCGAGCTTTTCCAAGGCTCTTTGTTCTCGCAAACGTCGAAGCCTTTCGGCCTTGCTCTCGCGGGTTTTTGGCACTGCGACAGTACTATTGTTATCGTTTCGTGGCTTGTTTGATTCATCCTCTGGATGCTTCGCTTCGGAGATTGACGGCAAATCTTTTTCTGACTTCGCCTCTTGTTCGGCCTTCTTTCCTTCAATCCAATGATTGGTATATATGGCCAATCCTGCGCTCATGCCGGCCGTCATTACCAACGTGACCAAAATTCGTTTCCACGATCTGTGATTTAGCTTCTCGATAGTGAACGCCAGTATCATTGCAGCGATACAACCCACAACGAGAAGTAGCCGAGCAAGAGTCATATCGGTAACTCCTGCGGCTGTGGGAGCGGCAAGGAAGAAGACCACCAACAGCCCAATCGCACCCAACACAATGCTAACAATCTCACCGCGTGAGAGAGGCTTGGATGATTCACTATGTGGCATTGATAGGATAGCCTCCGCAGGCGCGGCCCGAAGCTGCTGATCGGACTTGCCCCTTTTCGTCCTTGCTGCCTTTCCCTTCCTCCACTTCCCAGACATTGGCGCGAGTCTACTCCTTGACCATCTACCGCGTATAGTCCCTAATATTATTACAGACAAACTTTACCTAATAAACCGATCAATGAAAATCATGGGAAGCGGCTGCCGCCATCGCGTATGACAACGACTGAATGCGGCGCGCTCTGACGTGAATCACGTTGTCCTGATTTTGCAACGGACCCTCGATAAGTAGCAGAGGCTGATTTACGAGCACTACTCGATTACGGTCGAAGATGTCCGGCGTCACAATTATGTTAGCGATGCCGGTCTCGTCTTCCATGCTCAAAAACAAAAACCCTTTCGCCGTTCCGGGACGCTGGCGGACGATCACCCATCCGGCGACTCTTACCCAAACGCCGCTGCGTATCTCGCGCAGATCGATCGCGCGCTTGACCCCGAGCTTGTTCAGTTCCTCGCGGCGATAAGCCATCGGGTGCCGCCCGATCGTCAAGCCCGTACCTCGAAAGTCCGCGTTCACCCGCTCTTCTATCGTCATAGCCTGAAGCGGCGAATCAGAATTCTGATCCTTCTGTTCTTTGAGCAGAGGCCCAACCGCGCGCGCCGCTCGTTCGACTTGCCAGAGCGCGCTGCGCCGATGCAATGATTGCGGATTGCGGATTGCGGATTGCGGATTTCTGACCTCTGACCTCTGACCTCTGACCTCTGATTTCATGAAGTTCAGTGCGCCGACTTCAGCGAGCTTTCTCATCTCATCCTTGCGAAGCTCGGGGACGCGATTGTGAAGATCGTCGATATCTGCAAAAGACCGCTTCGCGCGTTCACGTGCGATTGCTCGCGCGGATTCTTCTCGAAGTCCCCTTACGTAAAGCAATCCAAGCCGCATGGCGGGGGATGGGGGATGAGGGATGGGGGTTAGGGGTTGGGCTGAGTAGGGCATTCGAGATTCATGAACCGAAGACTCGCTTGGCCGACTCGACTCTCCAACCCCCAACCCCCGACCCCTAACCCCCGGCTCCCAACCCCCAACCCCACCTTCTATCGTGCACAACCAATCCGAGCGAGTGATGTCGATCGGGTTGATCTTCAGACCATGCCGCTGCGCGTCTTTGATCAACGTAGCCGGTTGATAAAAACCCATCGGCTGATTGTTCAGGATCGCGGCGGTGAACGCGGCCAGGTAGTGGCATTTCAAATAAGCGCTCGCGTATGCGATCAACGCGAAGCTCGCCGCGTGAGATTCGGGAAATCCATACAGCGCGAATGATGTTATCGCCTGCACGATTTTATCCTGAGTCTCGCCGGTGATTCCGTTTTGTTCCATGCCGCGCCGCAACTTGATCTCGATCTCGACCATGCGCGCTTCCGACCGCTTGAAGCCCATCGCGCGACGCAACTCTTCGGCTTCCCCTCCCGTGAAGTTCGCGCAGATCATCGCGATTCTCAGCAACTGCTCTTGAAACAGCGGCACTCCAAGCGTTCGTCTCAACACCGGTTCAAGAGAGGGATGCAAACACGTAGCTTCTTCGCGGCCGAGACGCCGATTCAAATAAGGATGAACCATGTTTCCGACGATCGGGCCAGGCCGAATGATGGCTACTTGCACGACGATGTCGTAAAACTTTTGAGGCCGCAGCCGCGGAAGACAAGACATCTGCGCGCGGCTTTCGACCTGAAACAATCCAATCGTGTCTGCCTTACACAGCGCGTCGTAAACCGCGGGGTCGTCTTGAGGAAGGCGAGCGAGATCGACCGTCTCGCCGTAATGATCGCTTATCAGAGTCAGGCATTCTTCAATCGCAGCCATCATTCCGAGGCCAAGCAGATCGACTTTGATGATGCCCATATCGGCGCAGTCTTCTTTGTCCCACTGGACGACGACGCGGCCGGGCATAGCTGCAGGTTCGAGCGGCACAACTGAATCGAGTTGCCCCTGACAAATCACCATGCCGCCTGAGTGCTGGCCGAGATGGCGCGGCAGGTCTTGGACAGCCACGTACAACTCGAAGAATTTCTTGATGTGCAGGTCGTGCAAGTCGAGCCCGGCGTCCCGGAACTGGCGCTCGGTTGTGTCATTCGGATCCTGCCATTCCCAGTTTCTTACTAGACCCGAAAGCCGGGTGATCGTCTCTTCATCAAAGCCCATCGCCTTGCCCACTTCGCGCGCCGCCGAACGCCCGCGATAGGTGATGACGTTTGCGGTCATCGCCGCGCCGTGCAGCCCGTAGCGTTGATATACGTATTGAATGACACGCTCGCGCTGATCGCCGCTCGGCAGGTCGAGATCGATGTCCGGCCATTCGCCGCGCTCTTCGGAAAGAAAGCGCTCGAACAACAACTCCATTCCGACCGGATCGACGGCGGTTATTCCAAGCGAGTAACACACAGCACTGTTGGCCGCCGAGCCTCGCCCTTGAACCAGGATTCCCTGATCGCGGCAAAAGTTGATGATGTCCCAGACGATCAGAAAATAACCCGCGAGGCGGAGCTTCTCGATCAACGCCAACTCACGATCGATTTGCTTGAGCGCGCGCTCGTAAGGAGGCATTCCGTGAGCGCCGTTGTAGCGCCATCGCGCGCCCTCATAAGTGCGTTTGCGAAGAAACGAGTCCATCGTCTCGCCGTCCGGGACGGGATACTTCGGGAACTCATACCCGAGATCTTGAAGCGTGAAGCCAAGCCGGGAGGAAAGCTCGCAAGTGTGCGCGATCGCCTCAGGCAAATCGGCAAAGAGCTTCGACATTGCGGAAGCCGGCTTGAGAAATCGCTCGGAGTTTCGAGCGAGCAATCGCCCTGCGGTTTCAAGCTGGACGTGGTTGCGAACACAGGTCAACACATCGGCAAGCTGACGACGCGCGGCGCTGGCATAACACACACCGTTGGCGGCAAGCAGCGGGAGCTTGAGCCGGCGCGCCACTTCAACCACCGCCTGGTTGCGCGACTCTTCTTCGCGATTTAAATGGCGTTGAAGCTCGGCGTAGACGTTGCCACGGCCGAATATGCCTGCAAGCTTTTCAGTCGTCGTGATCGCTTCATCCAGACCGCCGCTTCCAAGCGCGTGCGCAAGCGGTCCATCATCTCCGCCGGTCAAACAAATCAATCCTTCGGAATGCTCGGCCAACTCATCCAGGGTTGCTGCGACTTCGCCGGGCTTTGCGTGCTTCGGCGCGCGGAGCTTCATCAGAGTGATCAAGCGGCAGAGGTTCTGATAGCCGGTGCGGCTCTGAACTAACAAGGGAAGAGTGGTGATGCGTGATCCGTGACTGTCTTCTAAAGCTAGTGTGATTTCTGAGCCGATGTGAGCTTTGATCCCGGTCTTTTTTGCCGCCATGTGAAACCGTGGCGCGCCGTAGACTCCGTTGCGGTCGAGCAGCGCCATCGCCGCGCCTCCTAGGTTCGCGCACACGGATATCAGCTCTTCAGGA
>JBGQGO010000355.1:0-6128 GCA_041497455.1 Blastocatellia bacterium
CATTCGGAACTTTGTTCACCGGTGGAACCGTAGTCGTGCCGCCGCGTTTCAACCCGCTGTCCTTCTGGTCCACAGTGAGAGACGATCGGGTCAGTTGGTACTCGGCCGTGCCGACGATTCATCAAGTGCTGCTCGCGAGAACCAAAGCGGGCGCCAGACCGGCCGGCGCTGAGCATCTGCGCTTCATCCGTTCTTGCAGCGCGGCGTTGCCGCCACAAATGATGGCCGACGTCGAGGAAAGGTTTGGCGCGCCGATGCTGGAAGCCTACGGGATGACCGAGGCCGCGCATCAGATGGCCTCGAATCCTCTGCCGCCGGGCACGCGCAAGCCGGGCTCGGTTGGATGCGGCACGGCCGTGAGCATCGCGATTCTAAACAAGGCCGGCGATCTGCTGCCGGCGGGCTCGACCGGCGAAGTGTCGATCAAAGGGCCTAACGTATTCAGCGGCTACGAAGGCAACGCCGAGGCGAATGCGACATCATTTTCAAATGGCTGGTTCCGCACCGGCGATCAGGGCTATTTAGATCACGAAGGCTATTTGATGCTGGTTGGCCGCATCAAGGAGTTGATCAATCGCGGCGGCGAGAAGATTTCACCGCGCGAGATCGACGAAGCGCTGCTGACTCATCCTGCGGTGGCCGAAGCGGTGTGCTTCGGGATCGCGGATCGAGTCTACGGCGAAGAAGTGGCGGCGGCGGTAGTGCTCAGCGGTTCGGCGACCGAAGCCGAGCTGATAGCTCATTGCCGTTCGTCGCTGTCCGATTTTAAGTGCCCAAAGGTTATCTACATCGTCGAGGCTATTCCCCGCGGGGCGACCGGCAAAATCCAACGCCGCAACGTCGCGGCAGAGGTGTCCAAAACAGGTAATGCATAACCAGTTCTCATTCTGATGGCATTCGTCTTGATGGCTAGAAACGATGAGGATAATCAGCAGGAAGGCCCTTGCGGGAGTTTTGGGAAGCGCATCCCGGCGCCGAACAACCGCTCGAAGACTGGTATCGGATAACGAAACACCCCGGCTGGTCGAATCTGGCTCGGACGCGCAGCGATTTTCCTCACGCCGATTCCGTCGGCGATTGCACGGTCTTCAATATCGGCGGGAACAAGTTCCGGCTCATCACCAAAGTCAGATACAATAAGCAGCGTGTCTACATCATTCATGTTCTGACTCACAAAGATTACGATCGGGAGAAATGGAAAGATGACTGCATCGCCTAAGCCGCATGCGAAATCAAAAGCCAGCGCAAAGGGCTCGCGGCGGCGCGCCTCTAAGAGAACAGCGGCGGGAAACGGAGCGCGTTTCGACCGCGTCAAATACGCCGCCTTACTCGCCGACGCGCTCCCGTTGGTCATCACCACCGAAGCGGAATACGATCAGACGATCTCCGAAATCCATCGGCTGCTGCGCAAGGGCGAGGCCCATCTCTCACCCGAAGAAGATCGGCTGCTCGATTTACTCTCGACGCTGGCCGAGGATTGGGAAGAAGCGCACCACCCGATTCCGGAAACGCCCGGCTATCGCATCCTGCAACATTACATGCAGATTCGCGGTCTCAGACAGGCGGACCTGCAACCGATCCTTGGCCCACGCGCGGTGACTTCGGCAATTGTCAACGGCAAGCGCCCCATTACAGCGGAGCAGGCTAACCAACTCGGCTCGCTTTTTGGTGTTTCACCTGCTGTCTTCATCTAACGTCGAGCCCAGCAACGCTCGCAACCGAAAGTGGAATCGCGATGAGATTTGCAGTAGTCGGCGCAGGCGCGATCGGTGCATTCGCAGGCGCGATGCTCGCCAGATCAGGAGAAGACGTGACTCTGATCGCGCGAGGGCCGCATCTTCGCGCGATCCAGGAGCACGGGGTGCGCGTGCGCGGCTCGCTTGGAGAGTTCGAGGCGCGGCCCGCGGCCACTGATGACCCGGCGGCGGTCGGCGCGGTCGATGTCGTGCTGCTTACACTCAAAGCGCACAGCCTGACCGAGATGGCCCCGCGGCTGGCGACGCTCATCGGGCCTGAGACGTGTGTGGTGAGCGCGCAGAACGGAATCCCCTGGTGGTACTTCTATCGCCACGGCGGTGAGTGGGAAGGCACCCACCTCGAGACGGTCGACCCCGGTGGTGTGACAAGCCGGAGTATCGATCCGTCGCGGGTCATCGGCTGCGTCGTCTACCCTTCGACAATCATCGTCGAGCCGGGAGTCGTCGAACACATCGAGGGAACGCGCTTCGCCATCGGTGAGCCTGATGGGTCGAAGAGCGAGCGCTGCCGCCGCATCGCGGACGCTTTCATCAAAGCAGGCCTGCGGTGTCCCATCCGCACTGACATCCGTCACGACATGTGGGTAAAGCTGATGGGCAGCGTCGCCTTCAATCCGATCAGCGCTCTGACTCGGGCGACGCTCGCCGAGATCGTCCAATGCCCGGAGACACGAGAGCTTGCCACAGCGATCATGGCCGAAGCCGAAGCGGTTGCTCGAAGACTCGGCATTGATATGGGAATCTCGATCGAACAACGGCTTGATGGAGCAGAGAAGGTAGGTCATCACAAGACCTCGATGCTTCAAGACGTGGAGACGGGACGGCCGCCGGAGTTGGAGGCGATTGTGGGCGCAGTGGTGGAGTTGGGGAACAAAATGGGGCTGTCTCTGCCTTGCACGAAGGCGGTTTATGCTTGCGTGAAGTTGCTGGCTCAGAGCGGGAACAGATAGGTTTCATTTTCCATTTTCCATTTTCCATTTGTCATCGACAGAGCTGCTCGCGGCAGTCCACCGGCAATGGCAATGACAAATGGAAAATGTGCCTGGCTCGCGGCAGTCCACCGACAATGGCAAATGACAAATGGAAAATGGAAAATGGAAAATATGAATGACGGGGGATGCGGATGACTGGACCGAAAGGAACCGATCCGGACGCTTCGCGATGGTTAATACTGGCCGCCTGTTCCGTCGCGATGCTGGCCATCGCCAATCTCCAGTACGCGTGGACGCTGTTCACGACCCCGCTCACCCAGAGCATGCATGCCTCGCTGGCGGCCGTCCAGTTGGCCTTCACGTTTTTCGTGCTCGCTCAAACCTGGCTGGCGCCAATCAACGCACACCTGGTTGATCGCTTTGGCCCGCGCATCGTTGTTTCGATCGCCGGTCTGCTTGTCGGCGCCGGATGGATTGGAGCCGGCCTCGCGCAGTCGTTGCCTCCGCTTTATGTGGCCTCCGCGATCGGCGGGCTTGGAGCGGGCGCCGTCTACAGCGCCAGCATTGGAATCGCCATGAAGTGGTTTCCAGATCGGCGTGGCCTGTGTGTCGGCGCGGTTGCCGGCTCTTATGGGTTCGGCACAGCGCTGACAGTCCTTCCGATCTCTCACATGATCAAGACCAGCGGTTACCAATCCACGTTTCTCACGTGGGGCTGCATTCAGGGTTTAGTGGTGTTGGCGGCCGCGCAGTTTCTACGGATGCCGCCGACTGGGTGGCTGCCCGCAAGATGGGAAGCCATCAAGACGAAGTTGCAGCGTAAGGTCCACCAGTCATCCTACGATTGCACTCCGCGCGAGATGTTGAAGAGCGGATCGTTTTACCTGCTCTACTTCATGATGACCCTGGTCACTTTCAGCGGGCTGATGGTGACGGTGCAACTCCAGCCGATCGGCGTCACCTATGGTTTTGACAAGTATGCTCTCTTTGGCGGTTTCACCGTGCTGACGTTTACCCTGCTGCTGAATCAAGTACTGAACGGCTCGGCGCGGCCGTTCTTTGGCTGGGTCTCCGATCATCTCGGCCGGTATGACACGATGGCCATGGTCTTTGTGATGGAAGCCATAGCCATCACCGCACTCACTCTATTGGTCGCCCGACCTGTGTGGTTCATCATCATCTCGGGCCTGATGTTCTTTGCCTGGGGCGACATTTATTCGCTGTTCCCCGCTGCAATCGCCGACATCTTTGGGAGCAAATACGCGACGACCAATTACGGCATCCAGTACACGGCGAAAGGCGTAGGTGGGTTTCTGGCGAGCACATGCGCGGCGTGGTTAATGACGGCCACCGGTTCATGGCTGCCGGTCTTCTGGGCTGCAGTTGCATGCAACGTCACAGCGGCCGCGCTGGCTCTCCTCTGGCTGAAGCCGCGGGTGAAACGCCTGGTGAAAGAGCAGGAGACGGCGGCGCAACAAGAGATCATTAGCGCCACAGCCGCAGTTCAGGGCGACCCTGTCCAAGCAGCAACCGCGGAATAGCACCGCCGGCATCTCCTCAACCACCGATGATGATTGTTGAGCGCTAATGACGTGTACCGCGGATACCACATCTTCACTGGCGAAATGTTTGTTACACGCCACTAGTGCACTGTGACAGCGAATTCGATAGCGGCTTCTCATTAACACCCAACTTCAGTTGGGTGTCGGGACTCCTGGTCGATGGGAACCGTTTCAACGGTTTCGCGCTTCGTGGATGTAGCAAAACTGTTGAAACAGTTCGGAAGTCCGCGCTCCACAAGTCACCCCTCTGAAGAGGGGTGTTAATGAGAGGACAACGCATCATAACCTGACGAGGCGATCCCGACTTCCGAGACACTGCCGATTTCAATGTCACAGTTCACTAGTCTAAGACCTTGCCTAACCAATCGGATTTTTCCCTTGCCGCTTCGATCACCGCTCGTTGATCGAGTGTGGTCAGCTCGCCTTCACGCATAACGACTCGCCCATCTATGATCACAGTCTCAACGTCGCTCGCTTCCGCTGCGTATACAATCGTAGAAATCGGATCAGGGTGAGGCGTCGTGTGAAGCGCCTCCAGATTGAGCAACGTCAGATCAGCGCGCTTGCCGACTTCAATGCTGCCGATCTCTTTGTCCAGACCCAGCGCGCGAGCGCCGTCGATCGTCGCCATTCTTAACACCTGGAGCGCCGGCAGAGTCTCTGCCACGTGAAGCGCCTTTTGAATGAGCGCGGCCGTGCGCATCTCGGTGAACATATCGAGCCGGTTGTTGCACGGCGCGCCGTCCGCTCCGAGTGACACCGAGATGCCCCGCCCGAGCATCTCCACTATCGGCGCAAAGCCCGACCCGAGTTTGAGGTTTGACGACGGACAGTGCGCGACGTGAGTTCCGGTTCGGCTCAAGATTTCCATCTCGCTGTTATTCAGATGAACGCAGTGCGCGAGCACGACATTCGGCGCCGCCAGCCCACATTCGTTCAGGTACTCGATGTTACGGCGGCCGGTCTCGCGCTCGACCATTTCGATCTCGTCTTTGTTCTCGGAGGCGTGAGTATGAACCAATGCCCCGCGCTCGCGCGATAGCTTAGCCACGCGCTCCAACAACTCGCGCGTGCAACTGACTGCGAAGCGCGGAGCAAAGCAGTAACGTATTCTGCCATCGGCGCGGCCGTGCCAGCGTTCCAGCAGCGCGAGCGATTCCGCAATCGACGCTTCAGTCTGTTCCCGCAGCGCCTCCGGCACGTCGTCGCCCTTGTCCATCATGCACTTGCCCACGGTAGCGCGAAAACCGGACTCCTCGACCGCGGTGAACACAGCTTCGGTGTGGCGGACTGTTTCCATAGTCAACGCGCAGGTGGTGCCGCCGCGAATCAACTCGGCGATACCAAGGCGAGCCGACGCGTAGATGGACTCAGCCGTGTGAGCGGCTTCCATTGGCCAGATTCGCTTCGTGAGCCAGTCGATCAGAGCGAGGTCATCGGCCGCCCCTCGAAACAGGGTTTGGCAGAGGTGGATGTGAGTCTGCACGAACCCGGGCAGCAACACGCGGCCTCGCGCCTCAATCACCTCGGCGCCTTTGTAATCATGGCCGGTGAGCGGCTCGCCGAGCGCGCGGATGCGCCCGCGTTCGACAAACACATCGCCCTCGAAGACGTGGTTTTCGCCGTCGAGCGTGATGACAGTAGCACCTTTGATAAGCAACGATTCGGTCATATGATGTCCGGCGGAGTTCGGCGCAATCTTAGCTGCCGCGTTCAAGCAGCGGACGATTGCCGCACGTGATTGTATCCATGAGGATACGTGAAGGTACAGTCCCAAGCCATGATGCGCGCGAGCGTGGCGGTGTCGCGCTGTATTAACGCGTTGACCCACTCGCTGCTCATTCGCCTCACGTCGTGTTCAATTTGACTATCGGCAG
>JBGQGO010000356.1:0-6128 GCA_041497455.1 Blastocatellia bacterium
GAGATCTCGCAGACGCTCGGCTCGACCCTGAAGCTCTCCGAGATATTGCCCATCGTTGCCGCCAAGCTCGAGAACATCGCCAACTTCACTACCCTGGTCATCTACCTGGCCGAGGGAAACAAGCTTCGTGCGGCTTATGTGATAGGTAAGAACGCCGAGGCGCTAAAAGGCATGGAGATGGCCGTGGCTGAGGGTGGCGCGGGGTGGGTAGCCGAGCATCGGCAGGTGTTGATCGGAGGGAGCCCGCTTGCCGATCTTCAGCGGCCGCTCGGGCTGGCTGCCGCCGCCTATCGTTCCACTGCGATATTCCCGCTCGAACACGACGATGGGCTGGTCGGGACGCTTGCGCTGTACTGTGAAGAGGATCGAGGATACTCGGCTGATGAAGTCCGGCTGCTCGAGACCATATCGCGTCACACAGCCACTGCCGTCCACAATGCGCTGGCGTTTGAGCGGACTCAGGAATCGGCCCTCACCGATAATCTCACGGGGCTGCCAAACTCGCGGTACATGTACAGCTTCTTCGATCAAGAACGAAGCAGGTCCGAGCGGCACGGATATGCGCTGGTGTTGATGATGATGGACCTGGACGGTTTTAAGAAGATCAACGATACCTTTGGCCACCACGTCGGCGACGAGATACTGCGGCGGGTTGCGCAAGTCTCGCGCGGGCAGGTTCGCTCCGGGGATACGCTGATCCGGTATGCGGGTGACGAGTTCGTGGCGGTGCTGCATCGGGTGACGCCCGATATGGTGCTTGAGATGAAGACGCGCCTTCAGTCAGCGGTTGACAACTTTGCCTACGAAGTAAGGCCGGGCCGCGTGGCGCGCATCGGCATTTCGATCGGTTACGCGACCTACGGGCAGGACGGCACTGCAATAGACGAGCTAATGGAAGTTGCCGATCAACGCATGTATCAGGACAAGATCGCTCGCCGCCGGAATGCATCGGCGCTGCGAGTCGCCGCGTTCCCTGCGCGATCGGCGGCAATATGAAGGGAGGAGTCTATGACGGTTCATACTGAAATCAAAGAACCCGCCTGCGGCCTGAGCTCGCCGCCGGGTGTGAAGATGAGAATGCTCGAGCAAATGGCCGAAGCGCTCGAAGACCAGGTCGCCGGGCTCTACCGGCGCGCTGCGGCTTTCGAGGAGGAGGAGTTCCTGCTCAACCGCGAGGTTGAAGAGCGGCAGACCGAGATCAACCGGCTGATGCTCAAGCTGGAGGCGATGAGAGCCGAGCGCGACCGGGTGATGGAGAGAATCGAGTCGATCTCGGGTGAAGCCGCTGCGATGAGAGAAGAAGTCTTCAACGGTGAGGAAGAGGTTGCGCTTGCGGCGATCGAAAGCTCGACGGCGGAGGCGTCCACCGGGCCCGGGGGTGGCGATGTTCAGCCGGGTCTTACCGGCGGTGATCCATCGCGCGGCGCGATGTTCTTTCGCCGGATGACGCTTGCTGAACAGGCACGCCAGGCATAAGCGGCTCAACGAGTCGAGCTCGATTATTTTGCCGGATAACTGAAAAGGCTATGCTAATAAGTCTTTCAGTATTACAGGGCAGCCCCCGAGCCCGCATGAACCGAGCGCCGGGACGCGCATGTCCCGCAACGAGGCGATTGATGTCTTCCGGGAGAGCCGTCGAGAGACGCAACAAACAGGAGCGCCGCAAACAAGAACGACGGCGTTCGATTCGCTACACGGCCGAGACCTTGATAGTGATCGGGGGAGTAACCTGGATCGACAACGAAGGAACCGACCGCCGGCGAAAGGTCCGGCGCAAAGACGATCGAGAGCGAATCGCAAGAAGGATTCTGGACGACAGGTTGTTGGCCGATGGCTGAGCCAGAGCCGCAGAAGGCAGTCGGCAGAAGACAAGTCGGCAGAAGACGGGAATTGAAAATTGAGAATTGAAAATTGAAAATCTCAAATTTGCATTTTTCAATTTTCAATTTTCAATTCCCGTCTTCTGCCTCCTGCCTTCTGCCTTCAAATGTCAGCCAGCGTTGACAACCCTCAATCAAAGCCGGAAACTTCGGAGTAACATACTGCGCTTCTCCGGAGGATCATATGAAGGTTTTGCGAAGCTTGATTTGCCTGGCCGCCGCCGCCGCAGTCATCGGTTTGTCTGTGGTTCGGCCTGTTGGCGACACCTTTCGCCCGGTGGTACGCGGCAAGCGAGGCGCGGTTGCCGCAGGCCATCCGCTTTCTGCGGAAGCGGGCTTGCGGCTGCTTCAGCAAGGAGGCAACGCAACCGATGCGGGCTGCGCTGCGATACTGGCCGCGTCGGTTATCGAGTTCTCTCACTTCTCGTTCGGCGGTGAAGTCCCGATCATCATCAAGCCTTCAAGCGGCGCCGTGACCGTGATCAACGGCCAGGGCATCGCGCCTCAGCTCGCTACTCGACAGTTCTTCCTCGATCAATCGAAGAAAGGCGAGCCTCAGAAAGGCCCGCCCTTCATTCCATCATCGGGCATTCTTCCGGCGACCGTTCCCGGAGTGCTCGATGCAGTAGTGACCGCCCTGGATCGCTTCGGTACGAAATCGTTGGCTGTGGTTATGCAGCCTGCTATTGAGCTGGCCGACGGAGTTCCAATCGATGAACTGCGCGCGAGCTACATCGAAAGAACCCGAAAGGTATACGAGCCGTGGCCCACGAGCGCGAAGGTATTCCTGCCGGGTGGTCGCGCGCCGAAACCGGGCGAGATGTTTTCGCAACCCGACCTGGCTCGCACGCTCCGCGAAATAGTCAAAGCCGAGCGGACGGCGGCCTCGCGCGGGCGTCACGCCGCACTGACCGCTGCCCGAGACTATTTCTACAAAGGGGTGATTGCCAGACGCATCTCAGACTTCTGCGCAGCGAATGGTGGATTGCTTCGCGCGGGAGACTTCGCTGCGTTTCATGCGAAGGTCGAAGAGCCGGCCCATTCTTCGTTTCGCGGCTATGAAGTTTACAAAACCGGCTTCTTTGCGCAGGGGCCCGTGATGCTCGAGGCGTTGAACGTGCTCGAGGGCTACGACCTGCGAGCGATGAAGCACAACTCGGCCGACTACATCCACACGCTGACCGAAGCGATGAAGCTCGGGTTTGCCGACCGCGACCGCTACTACGGTGATCCTGACTTCGTGCGCGTGCCGGGGAGCGAGTTACTATCGAAGGAGTACGCCGCGATGCGCCGGGGTCTGATTGACGACAAGCACGCTTCGCTCGAGCAGCGCCCTGGTGATCCGGTGAACAAGAAACCACTGATCAACGGCGGTCCAAATCCAGCGCTGACTGGACAGTCCTCGGTGCCGGAAGCCGAGCGCGCTAACGACACGACCTGCGTCAACGTCATCGACAAGGACGGCAACCTGTTCAGCGCGACCCCTTCGGGCGCGTGGCTCCCTGCGGTGGTCGCGGGCGACACCGGCGTACTGCTCGGACAGCGAATGCAATCATTCCTGCTGGAGGAAGGCCATCCAAACGTCCTGCAGCCGGGCAAGCGGCCGCGGATCACGCTGACACCCACGGTGGTGCTGAAAGACGGCAAGCCATTCATGGTGCTCTCAACGCCGGGCGGCGACAATCAGGATCAGTCGCTCATTCAAGTGCTGCTGAACATCGTCGAGTTCGGGATGAACGTGCAAGAAGCAGTCGAGGCTCCGCGGTTCCAGACCTTGCACCTCGTGAGTTCGTTTGACGATCACCGATTCAATCCGGGCATGCTGAACCTCGAAGACCGAATCACGAAAGAAGTGAGGGATGATCTCGCATCGCGCGGCCACAAAGTTGAAGTGCAAGCGGCGTGGGGCAATCCTTCGGCGCCGACGGTGATAAGATTCTACAGCGACTCTGGGGTGATTGAAGCAGGCGCTGATCCGCGGCGCGGCAGATACGCGATTGCGTGGTGATTCGATAGAGAGTTAACCGCCAAGACGCCAAGAACGCCAAGATTGACCCTCATTGTATCTTGGCGTTCTTGGCGTCTTGGCGTTTGATTGACAATATGTCGCCGATTCAAATCCTCAAGCTTGTCGGGTTCGCTACCGGCGCAACGCTTCATCTTTACATCGCGTGGCTGATTTGGAACCGCAGGCTCGGCTCGCGTGAGAAGCTCACACAGCCGGTTCAGTTGATCACCATCCTCAACATCTGTCTGGGGGTCTGGTTCCTCGGCAACCTGTTCATCACTTTTCACGAGCTGCTGCTTGGACCCGATCGGCTCACAGCGTTGTTGCGAGCATGGGACACGCTCGCGATGACTGGCGTCGCCCTTCTACCCGCGGCGTTGCTTCACGCGCACGTAGGGTTTTGGGCCTCGCTCGACAACTATCGAACTCTCAAGCCGCGCGCGGTGAGGCTCATCGGCGCAGCGCTCTATCTGCCGATGATCTTCCTGCCGTTCGCGATGTACAAGATCAACACGGGCGGCTATCAGCCCTACTTTCTGAAGCTGCGTGTGCTGCTGATTCCGTACTCGATCTGGTACCTGCTGGTGATGATCTCGTCGGCGTTGATTGACTGGTCGATCAAGGACCGCCTCAACCCGCGGGCGTTGCGCGAGCGGGCGTTCTTCAAGCGGCTTGCAGTGCTGCTCGTGTTGAATGGCGTTTTCGAATTCGTGGTGGTCGCGCTCTTGCGCACAGGCCCCAACGACGTGCCGTGGATACTGTTCCTTCTATCGTCCTTGTTTCCGATCTTCTTCGTCGCGTATCACGTCTATCGCTACAAGCTGGTCGACGTAGCGGTCAAAGACAGCCTGGTGTACGCGATGTTCGCGCTAGTGTTCATAGCTGTCTACACGTACGGTGTGAGGCGTCTGGATCAATTCCTGGTCGATCGATACGAGATCACCCCCGGTGTGGTCGAGGTCATTCTCATTCTCGGGATGGTGGCGCTTGCCAGCCCGCTGGTGCGAGTCATCGATCGGATGGTTCACCGTCTGTTCACAAGCGAGATCGGTTTGTATCGCGACGTGGTGCGACAGGTGTCTTCGGGCGCCGAAGGCTTCGGCGAACTGGCTTCGCTCGTGCGCTACACCGAAGAGACCATCAGGCGCGGGCTCGACCTGACAACCGTTCGAGTGTTGCCATTTGGCGCGACAGCCGCTGGAAGTTCCGAGCGGCGGCTTGCTGAAAAGATGATCGAGTGGAACGCGGACGCGATCGAAACGGATGACGACGTTCAAGCTGCCGACGCAACCATCGCTTACGCGTTGAGGCGCGAGACCGAGCTTGTCGGGTTGATGTTGATCACAGCGGAGCCTCACGCGCTGACTTCTGAGAAGCGTGCGATCCTTGACGTGCTGGCTTCGCAAGTCGCGGTTGAAGTCGAGAGCTGCCGCCTCGTAGAAGAGAAGGTGCGGCTTGAACGCGAACTTGCAAATCGCGAACATCTCGCGACGCTCGGGCAGATGGCGGCGCAGGTCGCACACGAAGTGAAGAACCCGCTGTCCTCGATCAAGTCCATCGCCCAGGTGATGCGCGAAGAGCAAGCGCTTTCGAGCTACGAGCAGGACCTGAGCTTGATCGTCAGCGAGATCGACCGCTTGAATCGCACAGTCTCGCAGTTGTTGGCATTCTCGCGGCCGAGCCACGCAGACTCGCGCCCGGTCCAGCTTTCCGACTTGATAAGTGCGACGGTCACGCTGGCAGGCACCGAAGCTAAAGAGCGGGGGGTTGATCTGAAAGTTGAGTCGATCACTGACGTGATGCTCACAGCCACGCAAGCCGGAGCGTTGCGTGAAGCCTTGAGCAATCTTGTGTTGAACGCGGTGCAAGCGACCGAAGCTGGCGGTGAAGTGAAGATTCAAGCGGCTGTCCAACCCGTAGCCGCAGACCCGCGTGTCCCTCCGACTGATCTTGCGGCAGCGACGCTGACTCTGACCGTGACTGACAGCGGCCCGGGCATCCCGGCAGACGCGCAGCAGCGGGTCTTCGAGCCGTTCTACTCAACGAAGTCTCGCGGCACAGGTCTCGGGCTTGCGATCGTCCAACGCCGCGTAACTGAGCTTGGAGGGAGAGTCGAACTGAGAAGTCCTGTCGAAGATGATTGCGGCACACGCTTTAGAGTTATCGTGCCGATAGCTGACAATGCTCGGGAAAGCTAGGAATTTGAGTCGCGCAGGCTTACATTTGAGGAGGAGAAATGA
>JBGQGO010000357.1:0-6119 GCA_041497455.1 Blastocatellia bacterium
CATGCCGCTGGTTTCCGTAGTCACGACCGGCATGGACGAGGCCATGGCTTCGAGCAGCGTCAGCGGCATTCCTTCCACGAGCGAGGGAAAAACGAACACATCGTGCGCCGCGTAGAGCGATGGCATCTCGTCGCGCGCGATGAAAGGGACAACGGTCAGGCGATCCTGGGTTGCCGGCGCGAAAGACTTTCGGACCTCTTCCTCGACGCGCACACAGCCGGCAACCGTCAGGCGGACGCCGGGCAGTTTGCCGGCCAATATTCGGAACGCCTCGGCGAGATAGTACACGCCCTTGCGATCAAGCCAGGTGCCGACGTAGAGCAGGCGGACGTCCGACTTATCCGGATACTCGCGATTCAGAAAGAAGCGCTCTTCCGTTCCATTGGGCACAAACCAAATGTGCCCGGGCTCGCGGCGGTATTTGAGCTCGGAGTGGATCCAGCCCTCACGATTCGCGACGGCTCCGTAGTCGGCGGTCTTGATCGAGAGATCGTACATTGTCTGGTGGTAAAGGCGGTGCCATAACCGGTTCTTGAAGCCGAAGTTCGAAGCGCGACCCCTGCGCTGCTCAACGCTCATGGCCAGCACGTAGCGCTCCTCGCTTCCTTGCATCGTCATCACATAGGGAGGTGCATCTGCCCGGCTAAAAAATCTGCGCCAAACGCCGTATGCGCAACCCCAGGGTGCATGGATGTTCACGACGTCGTACTTGGCCTTTTCCCGCATGATGCCTCTTGCCACGGAAAAGGCAAAGTGTAATGCCCCGAATCGCTTCGCCGCCGCCGTCCCGGTCAACATATCCTCGAGGAACCAGCAATCAACGGAATGCCCACGCTTCTTCAGCTCGCGGGCGTGATTCAGTACAACTCCGGCGGCACCTGCCTCTTGCTGCCCAGGAACGCCAATTGCGATCAATATCCTCACTTAAATCGTATTGCTCCTTCTTGCTATGAGGAAGTGATGAAAAGTGATGATATTGGGCTCTTGCGTCCTCTCGAAGGGGATTCCACCATTCATTGCCCGGTGCAACCCAGCCTGATTGGTTGGTTCAGGAAATAAGCCCCCGCTCAACCAGTTTGTCGTGCGCGATTACTGTTTCGCCGGGATTCTGAGAACTTTTCACCGTCGCCAATACCTCTTCGATTCCTGCGGGGAAGCGCATCCGTGGCTGGAATCCGAGCCGTTTCTGAATCTTTGCAATGTCTGCCCAGCAGTGGCGTACGTCTCCAGCACGAAACCTGTGAGATGGTGCAAGCGAGACCTTCGCATTTAGCAGCGTCGCCAGGTTGCACGCGGTTTCAAGAATTGTTGTCGGATGGCCGCTACCCACATTGAAGGTCTCACCGTTCGCTTCATCAAGGGAAAGCGCCAAAAGAGTGGCCTGCACTACATCACCCACATGGACAAAATCTCTCGTCTGCAATCCATCTTCGTAAATGAGGGGAGCTCGCCCCAATTGCAGATCTGAGGCGAAGATCTTCGCCACACCCGTGTATGGATTCGATGCCGCCTGCCGCGAACCGTACACGTTGAAGTATCGCAGAACGCAGACCGGGATTCCATATGCTCGCCCGATCGTCAGGAACAATTCTTCTTGCGTGCGTTTCGTCACCCCATACAGGCTGAGAGGTGACAGCGGCTTTCCTTCGTCAATGGGGAGGGGGGTGAGCTGGGCGGAGCAGTAGACGAGATTCGGCTCGACGGGGCACCTCAGCTCCCATTGGCGCATTGTGGTTTGTTCCGTTGACCGCGCGCTCGGGAAAACGATCCCGTGCTGTGGGCAAGAATATTTTCCTTCGCCGTAGACCGTGACGGAGGAAGCGAGCACGATCTTGCGTACCGAGTGCTTCCGGTTGGCGAGAATCTCGAGAAGATTGGCGCCGCCGACCACGTTCGTCTCGGCATAGTGGCGTATCTTGTACATGGAGTCGCCCACGCCCACCGCGCCGGCAAGGTAAAAAACTGTCTCCACGCCCTCGATGGCGCGGCTCAACCCGTCGAGGTTGCGAACGTCCTCGCGGACGAATTCCGCGCGCGGATTCAGGTACGCAGGTGGAACTCCGCCCGGGTGAACCTGGGGATCGAGATTATCGATCACGCGCGTGGGGAAGCCCTGCGCGACAAGGGCGTCCACCAGATGCGAACCGATGAAACCGGCTCCGCCGATGACCGCTACGCGCATGGATTTCTTAGCTTCATTTGCCATACCTTGAGATCAATGTTTTAAGGATTTGTGGATTGCGGTCTTGATCATGGCTCTGCTAAGCCCGCTCATTCTCTCCGCTTTCTTCCCGACGGTCTGCCCCTGCATCCGGGGACTCCCTGTCAGTCTGTGCGCCAGTCCTTTTGAATATGCGGCATTTCGGGAATCGGCAGCCAGCGTTTGCGAGCGCGCAGATAGAGATCGCTCTTTGAAAGCTGCTGCTGAATGCCGTAATAGAATCTCGGTGCCATGGCGACCGCCGGCAATAAAGTCATGATCTTAAATACGCGGTGCGAAAGCGGCGCATCCGGATGCAGCACCCCATAGATCTTCCACTCGGTTTCCACCGTTTCCCAGGGCCAGCCGCCGTCGAGAATCAGACGCAATTGGTCCGCATCTGCCTGCACTCGTTCGGTGATTGTGCGGACTACTCTGGCATCCACGCCTCGCTCCCGGAGTTGTTCGTCGAGGGATCGCGCGAGCTCCGCGAGCACTTTCTGCTTGCGCCGAAGCCGCGGAGGATCGTTTTTTGTCATCTGAAAGGCGTTCGAATCATGGAGGCGGTAGTAGGTGAGCGCTTCCGGAAGAATCTGCACGCCCGCCAGCACGGCAGCGAGCGTTGACAAATACTCGTCTGCTTGCACCGTCAACGATTGCGGGACCGGCCCGATGCGCCTGAGCAAGTCGGCGCGGATCGTCATTCGGCTTGTGCCGAGAAAACTGCCGCGTCGGCACAACAGGCGCGCGCCCTCGATTGTATTGGCCTGGAATCGGAACCCTTCGCGCAAAATCTCCGGTTGCTCATGTCCGTCAAGGTGAACCATGATTAGGCCGTGGCCCACAATACCCAGACCAGGATCCGCCTTCATTGACTCGACGACGCAGGCCAGTTTTTTTGGCGCCCACCAGTCATCGCCATCGAGGAACGCAACGATTTCTCCATGCGCCTCGGGGATGCCGGCATTGAATGCAGATGCCTGTCCGCCGTTCGATTTTTCGATCAGCCGGACGCGCGGCGAGAATTTGCGCACAATCTCGGTTGTCCGATCAGTTGATCCGTCGTCGACGACGAGGATTTCCATTTCCGCAGGCGGAAAACTCTGCCCGAAGACGCTCGCGAGCGCTTCTTCAATAAAGCGTTCGTGATTGTATGTGTCTATTAGGACTGTAACCGTAGGCTTGGCCATATTAAGCTTTCAAATCCGCCTTCATTTAAGAATTACTGGCGTTCGCTGATTGCCTCTTTCTCGCGAGGCAATAGAGGTAAAGTCCCGTCGCACCCCGGAATCTGAGATATGGCAACAGCAATCCTGCTGCTGGCACCAGCGCAAAATTCTTCAACTTCACGAGCCGCTCGGCCAGGCGGTGTCCGGGGTGATTTGCCACACGCTCCATGGTTTGTTTCATCTGCTCCGGCTTCATCTCGGCCAGTTCCGCGAGAACTGGCGGCTGCTCGCCCGCCACGCGAGAAACCAAGCCCGTGCGCAAGCCCGAGCTCAGGACCTGTGCCGCCCGGCGAATGCCGAGAGTTTCCTCCCGCATCGTGAGGACATCAAATCCATTCCTTTCGAGAAAAATCCTCAGGGCGCGAGGACTCCAGCGCGTGAGATGATTCGGAGGATAGTCCAGCGTTTCAATGCCCATTTGCCAGCGGCTGCGGTTCGGCACGCTCAATGCAAGGAAACCCTGGCCCTCGAGGCATTCCTTGGCGATACTCAAAAACGCCTGGGGATCTTCCTGGTGTTCAAGGACCTCGAAGAACGTCACGACGCCAAACTTTTCTCTCGGATGCGCCGCGAGAAATTCCTCCGGAAGCATCGCCGAGACATCTCGCAGTCCATAATGCTCTCGCGCAAATCGCACCGCGTTCTGATTCAGCTCAATCCCCGCAACGTCAAAGCCAGCATCGCGCGCGGCTGCAAGGAAATTCCCCACGCCGCATCCGAGATCGAGCAAGCGCCCGCTCTTCGGAGCCTTCGGATCGCTGAGGAAAAAGCGATGGCCGGGTTCGAGCGGCATTGCCGTTTGATCACGTCCTTGGTAGGCCGTCTCGTACCACGCAGTGTCGGGCATCGAAACGGGATGCCAGAAATGGAGGTCGCAGCTCGCACAGGCGTAAAGCGATGCTCCGTTCAATGTTTCGAAGGGAGCTTTCTCAGCCATTTGCTCGCAAGCAGGGCAACTCGCGGGCGCGGTGCCGGGCCCGCGCGCTTCAACCTTTGCACGCATCGCAGTGGCGCTCCCGGGGTTCATGCCGTTTTCTCGACGCGAGCGGCAGTTTTCAGATCAGCCGGGATGTTGAAAATTCCCGCCCAGTTATCTTGCTGATGTGAGAGCGGCAGCGTGTCCACTGCGAGGGGGGGAACTGCGTTCCATACTTCCAGCAGGCGTCCGCCGGTCAGGTTGTTGCCGCCAGTATAAAGCGAACAGAGGATCGAGTAGGTTCCAGGCCGCAATGGCAAATACGGCAGCGTGACTTGGAGTTGCTGCAAGCCGGGTTCGAGCACCACTTCTTCGAAGCCCCAACTTGCAACCAGCACGTTGGCGTCATTGTAAATGTGCAGGCCGAAGTGGCCGCGGTGGAGGCCCTCCTTCGGCGAGACCTTGAAATTCAAGGTGATTTGTTTCAAGCCGTCTTTGAGAATGTTTCCTTCCCCCCCGATTTCCCAGCTAAGAAAAACGGATGAACCGGCATCAATCTGGCCGTCTTGTGCTCCCTTCATCAAGGCGGCTTCATACGAGGCGATCACTTTGCCGGTGGGCCCTTCTTCGCGAATCTGCCCGGCATCAATCCACAGCACTCGCTGGCACAGCCTGCGAATCTGGTTCATTTGATGGCTGACGAAAACAATCGTGCGGCCGCTCTCCGAGACTTCCTGCATTTTCCCCAGGCATTTCCTTTGAAATTCCAGGTCACCGACGGCCAGCACCTCATCCACCAGCAATATTTCGGGTTCCAGATGCGCCGCCACAGCAAACGCCAGCCGCATCTGCATCCCGGTGCTGAAATATTTCAGCGGCGTGTCCAGATAACGTTCGACGCCGGAAAAGGCCACGATGGCGTCCTGTTTCTGATCAATCTCTCGTTTGCTCATCCCCAGAATCGCGCCGCTCAAATAAATATTTTCGCGCCCGGTCAATTCAGGATGGAATCCGGTGCCGACTTCGAGCAGGCTCCCGACGCGGCCGTGCACCTCGGCAAACCCCGTGGTCGGACGAGTGATGCGCGAAAGCAGCTTGAGCAGCGTCGTCTTCCCCGCGCCATTCCGCCCTATTAGTCCCACGACTTCGCCCCGCGAAATGTCGAAGCTCACATCGCGCAGCGCCCACAGGTAGTCGGGCGTTCGGCGAGGCCCGCGCCGCAACGGAGCAGTGAACGCGCGCGTCAGCACGTCACGCAACGCCAGGTAGCGCTCGCGTTCGCCGACGCGATAGCGCTTGCCCAGCCCTTCCACGTGAATGACGGTTTCAGTCATCTCTCAAGCTGCAAACCACCTACACCACATCGGCGATCGTGGTTTCCATTCTCTGAAAAAAGACCACGCCGCTTAGCAGAACCAATAGAACCATAGCCGCCGAAACAAAAATCAGGCGGCTCGGCGATTCTCCGTTGCCTGCCAGCGACCACCGAAAACCCTCGATCACTCCGGCCATCGGGTTCAGTCCGTAAAGCCAGCGCCATTTCTCAGGCACCAGCGAGCTCGGATAGGCCACCGGCGAGGCGAACATCCAGAATTGCACCAGGAATGGCACGACGTAGCGGACGTCGCGATAGATCGCGTTCAGCGCCGATAGCCATAGCCCCACTCCCAGCGCCGTCAACACCGCCAGCAGCAGAAACAGCGGGAGCCAGAGCAGGGCGGCCGAAGGATGAATGCGGTAATAGAACATCATGGCGATGAACATCAGAAAGGAA
>JBGQGO010000358.1:0-6101 GCA_041497455.1 Blastocatellia bacterium
CGCAACCATGCTCCGCTGCGCCGCAACATCGATCAATCCGAAGTCGCCGACGCCGCGATGTTTCTGCTCTCGAATATGTCACGCGGGGTTACGGGCGAAGTCCTGCACGTAGACTGCGGCTATAACATTATGGGAATGTAGGGGCGAGGGGGCGACGAGGAGAGGAGCAGAGGAGCTGTGGAGCACAGTGCGGAGGAGGCGCTCCTCTGCTCCCCTTCTCCCCGTCATCTTTTTCTCTCTTCCGGCGGCCAGATGTACTTGTGAAGCTGTAGCTGAAACCGCGCCCGCAGCTTGTCCTCAAGCATCCACCCGACAACTTGAGACGGTTCGACCGTACCGAACGCGGTTGAGATCAGCAGCTTAACGCGATTTTCCAACCGGTGCTCGCGGATTGTCCCGAGAGTCCATTCGTAGTCACCCCGATCGGCAATCACGAACTTCACTTCATCAATCGGGCGAAGGCGCTCGAGGTTGGACCAGAGGTTCTTCTCACACTCGCCTGACGCTGGGCACTTCAAATCCATAATGCGAATGACTCGCGGATCAAGCCTCGAGATGTCGCGATGCCCGCCGGTCTCGATCAGCACGGTGTGCCCTGCGTCGGCGAGTCTCGTCGCAAGCTCGTAGATGTCGTGTTGCAGCAGCGGCTCACCTCCGGTCAACTCCACGAGTTCGCAGTTGTACTTCTCGACTTCGGCCATGATCAGGTCGAGCGTCATCGCTGTGCCGCCGGTGAAGGTGAACTCCGAGTCGCACCAGCTACACCTGAGATCGCATCCTGTCGTACGCACGAACACGCACGGCAACCCTGCGTAGCTCGATTCGCCTTGAATGCTCTGATAGATTTCAGTGATTCGCATGTGAATCGTTTTCTCGGACCATTCTAGCCCGCTTCGCAAGGGCACGCGAGCTGTGAAAGATTCAGGTGGTGTCTTATCGGGTGGTGTCTTAATTGATCGTCCGACAAACACCGCCAGGATTCGCATTGCGATTTGCGGCCTCGATTAGTTGTGTGATATTGACCGTGACCGATTCTTTCATTCTGACCGAGTCTGCCCCAGTCGGCCACTTCACGTTGACTCACTCAGAAATCTCCTCGATCCTTCAACCTTCGGACGGCACTGGAGAGCCTAAGACTCAACTTGTTGCTCTGCAAGAACTAAGCCGGGCTCACGGTTGCGGCCTTTGCTCACCAGAGCCTTCTATCTATTCAGCCCGGAGCATAGACAGTTCGGTTGTTATCGCGGCACGAACATTGAATAAAGAAACACGATTCGAAGGCCGACCAGGCCAGGAGTGTCGAAGCCAATGGCCGCAGTGATGCAAGCTAAGCCCAGGACGTTCGAGACCCGCATATCGAGCCGCTTCATCGACTTCGTGTCAGCGGCCGGCCTGAGCGTGTTCTTCTATGCCGCTTACGTCGTCTCGACTGGCCAACCGAGTCTGGATTGGATTCTGCTCAGCCTGGTGACTACATTGGTGGTCGGACGCACAACCATCCGGATTCCCAAAACCGAGAGCACCGTGACGCTGGATGATACCTTCATCTACATCTCGGTTCTGCTCTACGGTGTGTGGCCCTCGGTAGTGCTGGCCGGAATCAACGCCATCCTGTGCTCGCTTCGGTATCCGAACCGCAGAACAGTAGCTCCGTTCAACGCAGGCGCAATGAGCTTGTCTGTCTTCGCGTCGAGCTCGCTGGTCACTCTTGTATTCGGCGAACCGCATCAGCTCGCGTCAGATCTGAGCCGGTTGATCCTGGCCGCCGAGTCGCTGGCATTGATTCACTACGTGTTGAACTCGGGCATGGTTAGCACGGTAAACGCGCTCAGAAACGGCAAGGGCCTGATAGCGACCTGGCGCGAATCGTTTCTGTGGACATGGATGTCATACTTCGCCGGAGCGGTCGCTGCGTGTCTGATCGTTAAGCTGATAACGGTGATCTCGTTTTACGCTTTCATAGTTGCGGTCCCGGTGCTGGCCATAACTTTCCTCACTTATAGAAACTACCTCGAAAAGGTGCAGTCCTCGATTCGCCACGTGGAAGAGATGACCGACTTGCACCTGCGAACGATCGAGGCCCTCGCGATCGCCATCGACGCCAAGGACGAAGTCACGCACGACCATGTTCATCGCGTTCAGATTTATGCGACCGGGCTCGCGCGGCTGTTCGGTCTGGCCGAAGCGGAAGTCGAAGCCTTGAAGGCCGGTGCGCTGCTTCACGACATCGGCAAGCTCGCCGTGCCCGATTACATCCTCAACAAACCTGATAAGCTCACGACCGCCGAGTTCGACAAGATGAAGGCGCACACGATAGTAGGGGCCGAGATTCTGACCCGAGTCGGATTCCCTTATCCCGTCGTGCCGGTTGTGCGACATCATCACGAGAGGTGGGACGGCCGCGGTTACCCCGACGGGCTGCGCGGCGACCAGATACCGATGACTGCTCGCATCCTGGCCGTCGCCGATTGCTTCGATGCGGTCCGCGAGGACCGGCAGTATCGCAAAGCCATGACACGCGAGCAGGCGATCGATCTGATCAAGAGCGGAAGCGGAACGATGTACGATCCCGACGTCGTCCGGCTGTTCCTGGAGCACCTGCCGCAATTCGAAGCGGAAATAAGACAACAAAAGAAAGAACTGAGACAGGCGCGCGAGAAGATCGACGGAAGACCCGTTGCTGGCACGCCAAAGAAAGACAGCACTCAGGTGGTCTTCGCGCACATCCGCAATGCGCATCGCGAGGTGATAACGCTTTACGAGATAGCTCAGACGATCGGCAACAGCCTTGACCTGCGCGATATGTTTGCCGTTTTCTCTTCGCGTTTGCAGGACATCGTGAGCTACACGACCTGCGTGCTCTACCTTCAGAAGCCTAACTCGATTGACGTCGAAGCAGTGCATGTCAGCGGGCGCAACGCCGAGCGCATTAAGGGCTCGAGCATTCTACTTGGGTCAGGCGTAACCGGATGGGTGGTTTCCAACCGCCAGCCGATGTACAACTGCGACCCGCGGCTCGATCTCGCCGCGGCGCATGTTGAACTCGACACGCCTTACCGTTCCGTGATCGCCGTGCCGTTGCTCAAAGGTGACGAGGTGCTTGGCGCGCTGACGCTCTATTCCGCGGAGGTCAGCGCCTACGAACCTGATCACCTGCGGCTGGTGGAAGCGGTCGCCAAGCTCGCTGCGGATGCGATCGCTAACGCGTTGCACCACGAAAAAACAGAAGCGAGCGCGCTGACGGACTCTCTCACCGGGCTTGCGAATGCGCGGGCGCTCAGGCTTCGGTTCGAGCACGACGCAGACCGAGCGCGGCGGTACGGCGAGATTTTCGCGTTGTTGATGATGGACGTCGATTGCCTGAAAAAGGTCAACGATACGCACGGACATGGCGCAGGTGACGCTACGCTCCGGCGCCTAGGAGGCTTGTTGTCGCATCAGCTTCGATCGGAGGATTTTTTGAGCCGGTACGCCGGCGATGAGTTCGTTGCGTTGGTGCAGATCGGAGCCGTTGAGGTGCGCGAACTCA
Source organism: Blastocatellia bacterium (assembly GCA_041497455.1). Classification (GTDB taxonomy): domain Bacteria; phylum Acidobacteriota; class Blastocatellia; order UBA7656; family UBA7656; genus Onstottus_A. The sequence goes on from JBGQGO010000358.1 coordinate 3,530, forward strand.
TTCAGCGGCTTCAGCAAGCAGTGGACGACTACAAGTTCGGGACCGACGGGTCGAGCACGGTGATCGGCATAAGCGTTGGATGGGCGTGCTTCGGCGCGGACGGTGAATCTATCGATGAGCTATTGTTAGCAGCCGACCGCGCGATGTACGCGGACAAGCTTAGAAGAAAAGTCGTCGTTTCGATATCAGAAGATACTCAAGCCGCTCAACCCGACCAGTTCCGCGTAATGTAGCGCCCTCGCGGATTGGGTTAAGAGGGTGTCATTCCCCGAAGTAATCACAACGGGCAGAGCAGGTCTCCCGAATCGTCACACGATGAAGCCCAGGCAACCGGCCTTCTAATCGCTCCCATATCCACCGGGCAAGATTCTCGCTGGTCGCGTTGTCCAGCCCCTCGATCTCGTTCAAATAATAGTGGTCCAGCCTTTGACGCAGCGGCTCGAACGCGTCCGAAATCTCGGCGTAGTCGATGAACCATCCAGTCTTCGGATCAACCTCTCCGCGCACCGCAACTTCACATCTGAACGAATGTCCGTGCAGCCGCGCACACTTATGATCCTCGGGGACGTTGGGCAATCGGTGCGCAGCTTCAAACGTGAACTCTTTTACAAGATCAACGATCATTCGGTCAATCTTAGCTGTACGTTCAAACGATCCGCAACAAACAAGGAGCGTTGCCGGTTGTTTTGACAGGTCAAAAGACGTTCCAATATAATGCCGCGAAACGCATGCGAGCCCGTCGCTGCTGGTTTACAAACGAAGGGACGCGCCAGGTCATTAGTCGTAGCGCTGTGGAGTCTGTACTGCTTCGGGGGTTCTGGTGTTAAACGGCAAGAAGATCGTGGTGGTGATGCCAGCCTATAACGCTGCCAGGACCCTTGAGCGAACCTGTGACGAAATACCAAGAGAATTCGTTGACGAGATTCTGCTCGTCGATGATAGCAGCAGCGACGCAACGGTCGAGCTCGCGCAAGAAATCGGGCTGACTGTCTTCCTGCACAACCGGAATCTGGGCTATGGCAGGAACCAGAAGACCTGCTATCGCGAAGCCCTCAAGAGCGGGGCCGATATCGTCGTGATGCTTCACCCTGACTATCAGTACTCACCGAAGCTTTTGACCTCGCTCGCGGGTTTGGTAGCTTCGGGCGAGTACGATGTCGCGCTGGGCTCCCGAATACTCGGCGTCGGCGCTCTCGAAGGCGGGATGCCTCTTTACAAGTACATCTCTAACAGGGTGCTGACCCTCGTCCAAAATATTCTGCTGAACTACAAGCTATCGGAGTACCATACCGGCTACCGTGCGTTCGACCGAAAGGTTCTGGAACGGCTGCCGCTTGAAGAGAACTCCGATGACTTCGTGTTCGATAACGAGATTCTCGCCCAGGCGATCTATTTCACATATCGAATCGGAGAGATCTCGTGCCCGGCTAGATACTTTCCCGAAGCGTCATCGATCAACCTGTCAAGAAGCTTGAAGTACGGACTTGGGGTGCTCGCCACATCGTTGAAGTTTCGACTGCAAAAGATGGGGCTTCTGCGTTTCAGGATGTTCGACCCTTCAGGCAAGAAGTTAGCCGCCGACTACTATCAACGCGTGGCCGGCGCACCCAAGTGAACGCGGTAAGCGCAATCAACTGAAGAGTCCTTCTGGTGCGCACGGTCCGAGAGCGGTCCGGTAGAACACCATCTGTGACTGATGAAGGGACCGCATTCATCGACAAACCAGGTAACGCTTCAGCGATTGGGCACGCTCTGAGCCCGGTCATCGAGGAGTTTGTTGAGCGCCTGTTTGGCTTCAGCGTAGTCCGGCTTCAACCTTAGGGCCTCGTTGTAATGCTGAGTAGCCTCGTTTCGCTTGCCGGTCTTCTCGAAGAGCTTCCCGAGTCTGAAATGGGTCTGCGCGGCCATCGTGGAGTCTGCCGTGAACTGCAGCGCGCTGGAGTAAGCCGCGATAGCGTCGGCGTTTCGACCTTGTTGCTCGTATGCCGAACCCAAATTCGCATGAGCCGAACTGTAGGCCGGGTTGATCTCGATCGCCTTCGAAAAGTTAGTTATTGCTTCATCCAGCCTCCCCTCATTGGCGAGCGCGGCGCCGAGCTTGTTGAATGCATCGGCGAACGTCGGATCTATCTCCACCGCTTTTGAGAACTCGGAGATGGCCTCATCCAGTTTCCCTCGCTGCACCAACATCATTCCCATGTTATGCCTCGCGTGAGCGAACATCGGGTTAATTGCCAGCGCGGCGGCAAACTGCTCGGCGGCTTCGTCGAGCTTTCCTTGTTGTGCCTGCAACTCACCACCAACACCGTCTCTCTGAAATCAGTTCACGCGAAACTGCGATCAGTTGATACCACCAGCGCGGCGACTCGTTCAAGGCAACAGCGTCTTGAGGCATGCAAGAAATGGCTATGGCCCGTCTTTCAAACGCTGCGGTAGACTCACTAATACTTATGAGCAAGTATTCTGCAACCAGTTTTCCTTTCGTCACCGTGAAGTTTGCTCAGTCGCTCGACGGGCGCATCGCTACGGCAACAGGCGATTCGCAGTGGATAAGCAGTGCGGCGTCGCGGCG
>JBGQGO010000359.1:0-6092 GCA_041497455.1 Blastocatellia bacterium
CCGATCGAACCCGTGCTTGCGCGCGTCGATCCGATACTTGCAACGCCAATCGACCTTACAGAAGATGAGCTTTGGCAGTTGACTGTGTTCGTTCGTGACGGTCTGCTTGACGATCGCGCGAAGATTGAGAACCTGGTATTGCAAAAGCCGGCCTCGGTTCCAAGCGGGCTAAAGCCATTCTTCTATGAATATACGTCCACTACCCACCCGGCAGCGACGACAAACTGTCAGCAGTGCCACAACTGACGAGGCGCTGGGATTGTAAGCGACTGCCGCTCCGGCCAAGAGCACGTGTGGTAGCGGCAAGAGAATCAGTTTCAAGACCGCAGCCGCAATTCTTGCGTCCTTGCGGAACTTTGCGTCTTTGCGCGAAAAGCCCATCTGTTTGCTGAGCTTGTCGGTCTTTCGATGAAGGTCCTTGGTCGTGTAATACAAATCGCGGCGACGATTAGGGCAAAGGAGTCTCTTCTTCGTAGGCATCGCATTGCCTATCGAATTTGAGTCCGTGGACTTTTCCATTCCACAAGCGAGGATTATAATCCGGCTCGCCTTTCAAGTAATGAAGCTGAAGTAAATCAATGCCTGATCCTCAGCGCTGCAAATGTGGTGAGCCGCTCCCGGATGACCCGACCCGGCACGTCTATCGTTGTGACTGCGAGAGGCTCTGGCTGCGGCCCGATTGCTCGGAAGAGTGCGCGCCGTGGTCGGAATACTGAACTCTGGTTTAGACTGTAGCTATGAGCGCAACATCTGAAACTCAGATCATCGTATGTGCCGCATGCGGAGCTAACAATCGCGTGCCGGCGGAAAAGCTTAGCGAGGGGCTTGAACCTGTTTGCGGCCGATGCAAGACACCGCTCTCACCATTGACTCATCCGATAATCGTCACCGATGCGAACTTCGCGGAACAGGTCGAGCGTTCGCCGCTGCCGGTGCTGCTGGATATGTGGGCGCCGTGGTGCGGACCTTGCAGAATGGTCGCGCCGATAGTTGAGCAACTCGCGAGCGAGCTCGCGGGTCGCGTAAAGGTAGCCAAGCTCAACACCGACGAGAATCCGATGACCGGGTCGCGTTTCAACGTTCGAAGCATTCCTACGCTGCTGGTCTTGAAGGACGGCAAGGAGATCGATCGGCTTGTAGGAGCGATGCCGAAACAGGAGATTCTACGCAGGCTAGAGGCTGTAATCGGATGAACGAAAGCCTCAGCGTCCTCAGCGTCCTCTGCGGTTCTCCTGGAGCGGCCGGAGGTCAACCGCAGAGGGCGCAGGGGACGCAGAGACGGGAGAACGTCCAGTCGGCTCAGGACGGACGAACAGCACGAGGAGTTGCGCGATGATAACCCTAAAAGCAGCCCGCTACGCAGCGTCGATCGTTGTGAGGCTCGGTCTGCGAGCTGCGCTCCTTTTCGCAGTTCTAAGCTTGGGCCACGTTGTCCGAGCGCAGGAGCCGCCGAAGGAAACCGGCACGTTCCGGAAGCCGGACCTCGTCGAACTCGTCAAACTCGACCGAACCATCAAGCTCGACATCCGATATGCAACTTCAAACAACTTTCTAGGGCGGCCGGTATACATGGAGGCTCGCGCGTTTCTTCAGCGCCCCGCCGCCGAAGCACTCATGCGCGCAAACAAGGTTCTTCGAAAAAACGGCTACGGTTTGATCATTCACGATGGCTATCGCCCGTGGTCGGTGACCAAGATCTTCTGGGACGCGACGCCTGCGGACAAGAAAGAATTCGTAGCCGACCCAAGTCAGGGCTCCCGTCACAATCGAGGCTGCGCCGTCGACCTGTCTTTGTTTGACTTGAAGACTGGCAAAGAAGTCGTGATGCCGTCCGGGTATGATGAGATGACGGAGCGATCTCACATCAACTTCGCCGGCGGAACGCCCGAGGCGACGCGCTTGCGCGATATGCTGCGAGCCGCGATGGAAGCGGAGGGATTCGCGGTCTACGAGCCTGAGTGGTGGCATTACGACTACAAGGATTGGAAAGAGTATCCGATCCTGAACCTCGAATTTCCGGCGATCCGCAGATGATATATCCACTCTGCGCTCACGGCTGCCAGTTTGTTAGGTACAGCGTTTGACCGGCGGGCAGGTGATTAGCGATGAGTTCGAAGTCCTTCTTGTTCTGCGAAACCAACCCGTACCCGTGCGCGATCGCCGTTGACGCTATTAGAACGTCGGCCCACTTCTCATTACTCTTACTTTTACCGATACGTTCAAAAACATACGCGGCTATTCTGGCCGCCCCTCGATCGAAATGGAGGACCTCGCAACCATCCACTAGCCTCTCGAAGTCCTCCCGAGCACGCCTGTTGGAGTCTAAAAGTACGCGCGACCTGGCAGCTTCCTTTTCAAAGCCGCACAAGACCTCAAACACGGTGAAGGAGGTTAGTGCGGGAGAACCCTTGAACTCCAATTGATAGTCGTTGATGGCGCGTAGAACGTTGGGCCGCCCCGTTCTCCAGTGGGTAAGGACGTCTGTGTCCAAAACCAAAGAGGTGCCAGGCGGAGGCGGCTCCGTCATAGTCCGACTTTCCCCTTTAAAATTGCCATCAGAGATGGTTTATTCAATTGTGGTCGAGTAGTGACTCGTTTCCGTTCCTCGTCAGTAAGCCCAGCCAACGATCCAGCAGCTAAAGCGTGATACCGCTCAATAAGCCGCGAGTCGAGTTCTCGCTCAAGGTCTATCAGTGCCTGAATCCGCGCGTCCCAGGAATTTGGTGGCAGGCGAGGCGCCTCTGGCAGTTCGAAAAGCGCTTGATTGGTTGCAGATCGAAATAGCAGCGTAACAGGATGTCCATCGCCCTGCGCAACCTCTTCGCGCACGCGATCGATTTCCACAATGTACGGGTCGAGTATCTTAACAGTCATCCTACCTAGCGGTATCTCGACGCCGAGAAGTTGCCTACTCATCTCTTCGGGCCCGAACCCTATCACGCGTGATTCTTGTAGCGATCTCAACCGCTTTGCGCCCTCTTCGTCGGCTTCAATGACGATGGGGAGACCATTGATCAGATGATAAGTGAATGCCCGGTCGACAATGGCGCGATAGACAAAAATGATTGCGGCGATATCAGTTCCGGAAAAGCCCCCTTGCGGCAGATCGAAACGGATGCCTGTTGCTCGCTCGATGGTCATCAGGCGATGACTGGTTTGGCGGCTTTGCAGCAATCGGCTGATCTCGATGAGCGGTAGATCAAAGCCTAGAGCCAGATCGAGACCCCCCTCTGGCATTTGGAAGTGCACTCGCTGCGACAAGGCTAAAGCAGCATTGAGTGTGGACGCGACAAAATCATCCCGCGCGCAGTCTTTCGTCGGCGCAAGCCGGAATGAGACTTGCGCAATCTCAAATGATGACTCGTGTTCGGTCAATCTCCCTGCGAACTCTATGTTGGCTTCTACATTCGCATCAATTGCCACTCTTATGAAAATCTGCCCTGCGTCCGTATCTTGCCTGAATTGAACAACAGTCCCCTCAATACCGAAGTTGAAATCTGGGATCAATACCCTAACAGACGCCGACTCGAGACGCACCGCCGGAAAGCACATGAGGCCGGACAAAACCTTCGGGGCGTACTCAGGAAGTGTCACGCGCGCAATATGCGGCAACACAGCCGGGACGACTGCTGAACTCTCGATGTCCAAGAGAGCGCTCATAAACCGGGACTTCCTTTGCTCCAGATTGCCGATTCTGCGATGAACCGATGTGCAAATCCTATTCTTTCGACCCGCGCGTTGCAACGTCCAGTTGCCCAATCGCGAATCTGCGCCTATTATCCAGCGATTAGAGCTTTGCGCGAAAGGAGCGGAAGATGCCATTGTCAAAGAAGCTTCAGGAACTCGTTGATAGGATCTCGCACAACAGGGACAAGCTGCTTCAATCCGTTTCGGGGTTGAGCGACACGCAGCTCAATCACAAAGCGGAGGAAACCGCGTGGTCGGTCAGCGACGTCCTCAATCACGTTTCATTGGTCGATGAAGCCAACGCAAAGCTTACGTCAAACATGCTCAAGCGGGCGCGCGCCAGCAGCCTGCCGGCCGATCCTTCGCCTGAAGCCTCGGTGATCCATTTGATGGACGACATATTCGCACGGATGAACGCTGCGAAGTTTCAAGCGCCGGAATTCGTCGCGCCCCATTCGCACGCACCCGTAGATGAATCGCTGGCGAGGCTCAAGGCTTCTCGCGAGAGAATGCTGGCGAACGTGGAACAGCTCGACGGCTATGACCTGAGCGAGCTCACTCATCCGCACCCGTTCGCCGGACCGCTGAACACCTACCAATGGGTTTTGATGGCGGGCGCGCACGAGTTCAGACACGCTGAGCAGATCAATCGAATGAAATCGCAGCCCGGCTTTCCAGAGTGACATCCAGCGGGACAGTCAAGGTTCAGAGTTCAACCTTTAGGTTACTCTCGGGAACAGCAAGCTAAGGCTTGAACTCTGAACGCTACTCTCAGTGTTCTTGCGCTAAAAGAAATCCACCGTACCGGTCTTTCTTGCGGCGCTGATATTATAAAACCCGCCGGCGATCTTCAGCCCTTTGGTTTCAAGCTCTCTTATGATGCTGCTCTGGTTTCTCAAGTTTTGAATCTGCACACGAACGTTCTCCTTGACCGTCTCTTCCTCGGGCTTGCCCTTCGTTCGCTCCACCGCCAGCTTGATAGGGTCAAGGAACCACGCAATATTGGGGTTCTGCGGGCTTGCGGCTTGCGCGCGCGCAGCTTCGACGGCTCCGCACTTTTCGTGACCAAGCACGAAGACCAACTTTGCCTTAAGTATTTGAGCGCCGTACTCGATGCTGCCAAGGGCCACCGGGTCAATAACATTGCCCGCCGTCCGGATGACAAACAACTTGCCGAGCGATCCCCATTCGCCAAACACAAGCTCCGGCGGAACTCGCGAGTCCGAGCAACTCAAGATGATCGCGTAGGGGGACTGTTTGTCCTCTCGGTAAGCCTGATCGCGTACTCCTATGAAGTGCCTATCAACCACAAAGCACTTGTTGCCCTTTTGCAATCTCTCCAACGGGGGGTCTAACGGTGTTGGTACGCACAGTCCGAGTTCACTTGAGAACTTTCCTGATTGCGCGCCCAAAGAGTGAGGCAGCGCGATTAAAAGCACCAGGACTGCGAGGAAGTGACTGCGCTTGAAAAACTGCGAAACCGGATTTGTTCTCATGCGGCCTCCATTTCACCTAAAGGGTTTCCGATCAGAGATGATTATCTCCGTCGAGTTGCACAATCCTATTCCGGCGGGCTACGGAATGCAACTGAAATCAACACCTCACTTGATCCGAGAGCGCCGCAAGAGCAGGTTTTCGCTGTGGTACAATGCAAAACGCGATAAGGCGATGGAGACTCAATCAAACGCGAGGACAATTCGCATCACCCAATCCGTGCGGCTGGCCATTGAAGAACACGCGTTCAAGTCGAGGCCCGCTGAATGCTGCGGCTTGTTGAGCGGGCGAGACAGCGTTATCACTGAAATTCATCCGCTTCGCAATGACGCCGACAAACCTGAGACCCGGTACTTCGCGACGCCCGAAGAGCTGTTAGCGGCGATGCGGCGCATACGCGAATCCGGCCAGGCTTTGCTTGGGGTCTATCACTCTCACCCGCGCACGCCGGCTTATCCTTCGGCGTCGGATGTGGAGATGGCTTTCTACCCGGAAGCGTTCTACTTTATCATTTCGCTCGAGCCGAGCGTCGAGCTTCGGGCATTCAAGATTGAAGACTCGAAAATCGAGGATGTGGAAATAGTCCGTGGTCAGTAGTCCGTGGTCAGTGGTCCGTAGTCAGTGGTCCGTAGTCAGTGGTCCGTAGCCTATCCCTCTTCTTGCGACTGACTACGGACAACGGACTACGGACTACGGACAACTGGCTACTGACCCAAAATCATGCCGAACACCCTACGCATCACCGCGCTACTATTTGGTCAGGCTCGCGAATGGGTCGGATCATCGAGTCTCGACCTCGAACTGGAAGCACCGGCAACAGTCGAGAGCGCCTTCGCCATTCTCAAGTCCCGGCACCCGCGGCTGGCCGAAATGCAGCGCAGCCTGCTGTTCGCGGTGAACGAGGAATACGC
>JBGQGO010000360.1:0-6083 GCA_041497455.1 Blastocatellia bacterium
CCCGCCGCCCCCTGACACACAGAGCCTCGACGCCGTATCGAGTGATGATGTAGCGAACGAAGGTCCGGACTCCGCCGATGCTGACGAATCGACCGGTGATTCATCAGCGAGCGTCAACAGCGAGCAATCAGCCGCGCGGCTCGAACTCGAGAGCGATGCCGCGGCTGAAGCCGGCATCGAACAAGAAAAGCCCAAGACGGCAGAGCGCAAGCGCACCCGTCACCCACGCAAGCGCCGGACGATCGCGATCTCTGCCGGCGAACGCATAACCGTCGGCCGGCGTCTCTATCGCACCGGCGACAGTGATTACCTGATGAACGGCCGGCCGTGTCTGCTTCGTGACATTCAGGATCTGTTCGCGGGCACGGGTCTGGGCGGCGCTCACTACGCGATCATCGAGCAGGGCCGAATCGGTCAGATACTCTCGTCCAAGCCGCTCGACCGCCGCGGGCTCATCGAAGAAGCCGCCGGGATCACTAAGTTCAAATCGCGAAAACGCGCTACCGAACTCAAGCTCGAATCCGCAAAGCACAATCTCACGAGGCTCAACGACATCATCAGCGAAGTCGAACGCCAGGTTAACAGCCTCAAGCGTCAGGCGCAGAAGGCGCGCCGCTACCGGCGGTTGCGCGAAGAGATGCGCTCGCTGCTCAAGGTGATATTCACCGCCGACTATTACCGCTTGAACGGGGCGATCGAGCGAGTGGCCAGGGAGCTTGAAGAAGCGGGGCGCAATCAGACCGAGCTGGACGTCCGGCTATCCGGGCTCGAGTCTGAGAACAGGGCCGCGTCGGCCCAGGCGCGCACGGCTGAGGATCATCTGTCGGAGTTGCGCGAGCGCGCGGCGGCCGTTGAGCTTGAGGCGGACCGCGCCCGCAATCGCCGAACCTTCGAGGAGCAGCAGATCAAAGAACTGGCCGCGCGCATCGAGGAGCTTGATCGCGATCAGCAGTTGCTTGACGAACGGCTCACGTTGCTCGACTCAGAAGCGCAGCGGCGAGCGGCTAGTCTTCAGTCGCTTGAAGCCGAGGTAGCCGCCGAGCAAGCCGATCTGCTCGCGCGCGAAGGCTCATATCACGAAGAACTGAGCCGCCTGCGAAACGCCGAGGGCGAGATCGAACAGATGCGCCAGCGCATGCTGACAGAGATCGGCATGACCGAGCGGCTTCGAAACCTCAGCGCCAATCTCGAAGACGCGCTCAGACGTCTGGAGTTGAATCAAGTAAACCTGGGCAGTGAGCTCGAACGAGCCACCGTGCGGCGCGATGAGGCTTCGAACGAGTTTGCCCGCGTGGGCGGCGAGGTCGAAGGCGACGTGGCGATACTCACCGAACTGAACACGCGAATAACCGAGCGCGCTTCCGATCTCGATGCGCTTCGCAATCAAGCGTCCGCGCTACGCTCACAGCTTGAAGGAGTGCACGCCAGGCGCGACGCGGCTACGCACAGGCTTACGTCGCTGGAAGACCTCGACGCGCATCACGCGTACTATTCGGACGCGGTGCAACACGTGCTCTCGCGTGAGCAAGCCGCTCGAATAAACGCGCTCGGGACGCTCGCGGATTTTGTCGAGGTCGAGCCTCAATACGAGCCTCTGATCGAGAGCTTGTTCGCGCGCGAGCTTCAAAGCGTGCTGGTGCCTACGATCGATGACGCGCTTGCCGGAGTCGACTACATCAAGATTGAAGGACTGGGACGCGGCGCTTTCCTCGTAGTAGGGCTGCACGGTGGTGAAGGCGATCCGGAGGCGGAGCAGGGAAGAGTCGGCGACGGGGAGACGGGGGGACGCGGCGACGGAGAAACGCTGCCTGAGAATGCGGTTGAGAACTGGTTAGTAGCTAGCGATGCTGAACGCGAAGCCTTGCGGTCTTACCCGGAGTACGTGCCCGAAGAGCGGCAACTGCCTCCGGCCGATCTCTCTTCAATTGACGCGATCGTGATTCCGCTTAACGCTGATACTCAGCCGCTGATCTCTGATTCTCACGTTGAAGGGGCGCCCGAGTCGGACGACCGAGCTGCCGCGCGGCAGTTTGACGAAGAGGCTACGGCGCACGCTTCGCGTTTTCAACTCGACGTGCTGCGGGCGATCGATCTGCTTGGCATAAGGACCGAGATAAAGTCGGTCGTCGAACGCGCGTTCCCGGAAAAGTGCGCGGCGGCGGTTGTTCCCGACATCGAAGCCGCGCTTCATCTGTCGATCGAAAACGCGTCATTGATCTATGTGACCTATGACGGCGAGCAGGTGGTTAACGGCCGCCTGATTGTTACTGGCGCGCAGGCCGGGCAGAAGGGAACGTCGCTGCTGGGACTGAAGCGCGAGATCAAACAGCTTCGCGAGCAGAGCGAGAGTGGCGCCGAAGAAGAGCAGCGAATGTCGGAAGAGTTGATCGGCGCCGAAGAGCGTTTACGTTTCGTCGAAGTGGAGTCATCGTTGCTCGACCAGCAGCTTCGCGAGCACGAGAAATCGGCTGCCGCGCGCACCTCGCAACTGGAAGGACTGGCGCGCGACCTCGAACGCGCGGCGCAACACGTCCGGGTCGTTGAAGCCGAGCTCGAGCAGTCGGCCGCCGAGCGAGCGGAACTTGAGCCTCGCATTGAGCAACTCACCGAGCAGCTTGGGGCCGCGGAAGCATCGCGCGAGGCTGTGCAACGGTCGCTCGACGAAGCCGGGTTGCGATTCGTGGAAATGCGCGCGCACGTCGAAGAGCTGTCGCAACAGGTCTCCGCCGTCCGCGCGTCCGTTGCCGCCCGCGCTGAACGTTTGCACGCGGCCAGAGCTGAAGTGCGGCGGACGGAAAGCGAAGCCGAGGAGTTGCGATCGAGGATCAATCGAAACCGGTTGGAGCTGTACGACAGTCACGGCCGCATTGATGCGCTGACGACGTCACTGGAAGAAAGCGCGGGGGCCGCGCTGCGACTGGAAGCCGATCGGGCCTCGCTCGGCGAACTGATCAACGCGGGCAGCGAAGAACTTGCATCTGCGCGAACGCGGAGCGACGAGCTCGAAAGGATGCTGGGTGAGTTGAGACAGGCCGCTGCCGCGGCGCACGATCGTAGAGGTCAAATCGAAGTCGAACGCGCGCGGATCGAATCAGAGGCTAAGCACCTGACGAAGACGTGTTTCTCGGAGCTGGCGATGTCGCTCGAGGATGTTGTGACCAGCGTTGAGCTGACGAGCACGGCGGTCGCGATTGAGGCGGAAAACACAAGCGCAGAGGAGCAGGGGAGCGGAGGAGCGGAGGAGAGTCCTCCTCTGCCCCTCAGCGCCTCTAGTCCTCCGCAACCTACCGCGCTGACCTCTGACATCGATGCGGCTCGCGTCCGGCATGACGAGCTGCGAATCAAGCTCGACGAGATGGGGCCGGTAAACATGATGGCGCTTGAAGAGCTTGAAGAAGCGGACGAGCGGTTCCGCTTCCTGACTGAGCAGCGGCGCGACATACTCGACTCGATCAAGATGACTGAGGAAGCGCTTACAGAAATCAAGCGGCGCTCGCGTGAACGGTTCCGCCACGCGTTCACTCACATCAACGAGAACTTCCAACGCATGTTCGTCGAGCTTTTCGGCGGCGGCCGCGGCGAGATGATGCTGATCGATGAAGACGATGTGCTCGAGTCCGGCATAGACTTGATAGCGCAGCCGCCAGGCAAGCGATTGCAGAATGTGCTGCTGCTGTCGGGCGGTGAAAAGGCGATGGCGGCGATCGCGCTGGTGTTGGCGATCTTCGAATATCGACCCTCGCCCTTCTGCATACTCGACGAAGTCGACGCGCCTCTGGACGAAGTGAACGTCGGCCGCTTCGCTGGAAAAGTAGTAGAGATGAGCAGCAGCACGCAGTTCCTGGTCATCACTCACAACAAGCGCACGATGGAATCAGCTCGCGCGTTGTACGGCGTCACGATGGAAGAACCCGGCGTGTCGAAGCTGGTTTCCGTGAAGTTCGAGTAGGGCACTGCAAACAGGGATGGACAGGATAAGCGGGATAGATTTTAATTATCCTTGCTTAGCCTGATCATCCCTGTTTGAGTTTGTGGCGAAGGTATGGGATTGAACCGTTTTACCTCGTCTCTTTTGGTTCTGCTGCTGGCGGCTGCCTGCGCGCTCGCACAGAAGCCGCAGAGCATAAACGGCGCGGCTGCTCCCGGGGAGATGAGTTTCAGCTACAAGTTCGAGAACCCGCGGTTCGACGTCCGTGTGATCGAGATCGACCTCAACTCGAACGGCGCGGGCGAACTTAGATTCACGCGCGGAACGTCTGACGAGATTCTTGACTGTAAGATCAAGCTTCTCCCAGCGACCATCGCGCGCATACGCAGCCTGTTTGGAGTCTCGGACTTTCTCGACTCGAAGACGGAGTATCAAGACAAGAAGGACTTCACGCATATGGGATGGGTGACGCTGGGCGCCCGGCAGGGGGCGCGCGAGCGAAAGACGCGATTCAACTTTACGACCAACGTCCAGATGAACGAACTGAAGGATATCTTTCTCGGCATCGCCTGGCAGGAGATAGCGCTGTTTGATATCGAGAACGCCGAGCGCTATCAACCCCTCGATCTGCCTAAGCAGCTTGAAATGCTCGAGAATGATTTGAGGCTCGAGCGCATAACCGAGCCCGCGCGCGTGCTGGCCGCTTTGAATGAGATCGCCGGCGACGATACTCAGCCGTTGATCGCTCGCAATCACGCGAAGCGGATAATCGAGGCGATTAAGAAAGGGAAGTTCAAATCGCCGATGAAGAAATAAAGAAGTAGTCAGTAGTCCGTAGCTACGGACTACGGACTACGGACTACGGACTACGGACTTACGGACCTCCCCAATGTTCATTCCTCCCGGAGAAATCATCCACGAGAGTCTGGCGACGAGCTACGTGCTTGTGGACGCGCTTGTCGCCGATCTCTGTGAAGGCGGCTTTTCGGGTGTCGTCGAAGTAGTGCTGCGCGACACGGATAGCTTCATCGTCATCGCAAGTGGCGATGTGGCCGCCGTGGTCGAGAAGCGGGGCAGCCATACGGGAACCGGCGCAACCATCAACTACACTCGAACGACCATTGAGCAGCTTGCGGAGCGTTCGCGCCGGGAACGGGGACGCGTTTCGATCTACGGTTACTCGGCGGACACGGCAAGCGCCGTCGCCGGGCGCATAAACGCTAAGGAGCTGTACGTAGGTTTGAGCACCGAGTTTACGGACCTCGAGAAGATGATCTGTAAGCTCGTTCGCGAGCGCGATCGTGAATGGTTCATCGAGATCAACACCGAAAGCGGACCGGGCGCTCTGATACACATGCGTGATAGCGAATGCCGAATAATCAGCTCGACAGGTCACGCGGATTCTGGCGCGCTGGATCTGGCCAGTAATCCCGCGCTCGGCCATCTGATCGACGAATGCAGCCGGGCGCGTGGGACATTCGATGTGTACTTCACGCAATCGGCAGCGAAGACGTTTGACATGCCTGAGCAGACTTCTCCTGAGCACATTCCCGCGTCTCCGCCAGTGAAGGAGGCGATAGTGCATGAAGAGCCCGTCGCATCACACCTGGTTAGTCTTCAACATGCGGCGTGCGGACCGCTAACGTCGAACGAGCTGCGTGCCGACTCCGGGCGAGAGCCCGAGAGGCTGGCGCTCCCGGACCTTGGCGAGCCCAGCCTCGAACGCGCCGAACAACTCCAAGTTTCCAGTAGCGCAGTGGCGGCAGTTGCGGCTGCCCAGCCGAGCTTCGCGCCGCCCGCGGAGGCCACAACGCCGGATCTAGCTGAGAACTTGATCGAACCACACGACGGAGACTACTTATCGCTTGCGTGGGATGAGCCTTCCCCGGCCGCGGCCGGCGCGGAAGCGATGGCCGAGATAAAGCGGCTGATGGGCGAGATAGCCCGAGCGATTGAAGAAGCGGCTCAAACGGTCGGCCGGCCCGATAGCTTCTCGATGTCCTTGCGCGCCGGGCAACTACAGATCGCCGACCGGTTTCCGTTCCTCGATCCATTCGCGGGCGAGTTCGAATACCTGGCGGGTGAAATCGTTTTCGTAGGACACGCTGCCGCTGAAGAGTTTGTCGCCGGCTTAACCGAAGCGCTCAAGCTCGCA
>JBGQGO010000361.1:0-6069 GCA_041497455.1 Blastocatellia bacterium
AATGCCGCTAGAAAAGGGTTGTCGGATTCCGCCGTGGTTGGAACCACAGCGCCGTTGACCGTTTCGCTCGACATCAGAAGTGACCTCCGAGAAGTTTGTCATAACGGCGAACTGCGCGTCCGGCCGTGTCCTTCGACTTCGATGCTGCTGGGATCGGTCGGGGTTCATTGTGGACGTGGGGAAGAATGAATGTCAATTGGAAACGACGGAAAGCTAGGAGCCGGTGCTGTACGGTTTTCACTTAGACATGGGGGCCGGATGGTAACGCAGCAACTTGCTGGGCCTCAAGGGACGCGCGTCAATGGCTTGCGCATACCCACCTCGTGAGGTGGGTATGCGCAAAAAGCTGTGGACGCCGCGCTTCAGGCCTCTTCAATCCTTATCTCACTGTTCCACCCGCGATGTCCGTTCGGTAATGAATGCCTTCAAACTTGATGCAGCTCATTGCTTCGTAAGCTCTCGATCGAGCCTGTTGCAGGCCCTTTGCACGAGCGGTCACGCCGAGCACTCGCCCGCCTGAAGTAAGGAAACCGCCTTGCTCGTCGCGAACGGTGCCCGAGTGAAAGATAACGACGCCCTCAACCGCCTTCGCTTCGTCGAGGCCGGTGATCGGTTTGCCCTTTTCAAACGAGCCGGGATAACCGCCCGAAGCAGCCACCACGCACACCGAAGAATCGTCGCTCCACTTGATCGATGTTGAACCGATGCGGCCGTCGATCACCGCGTCGAAGATTTCAACCAGATCGCTTTCAAGCCTGACCAACACAGCTTGAGTCTCGGGGTCCCCGAGTCGTGCGTTGTACTCGATCAGCTTCGGGCCGTCGCGGGTCAGCATCAGCCCGGCGTACAGAACGCCGCCGAATGGATTGCCTTCCGCAGCCATCCCTTCGAGAGTTGGTTCGATGATCTCGCTCGCTACCCGAGCTAGCGTTGCATCGTCGATCAAATCAGGGGTCGAGAACGAGCCCATGCCCCCGGTGTTCGGACCTTGATCGCCGTCATGTACGCGTTTGTGGTCCTGCGCGGGAACAATCGCCTTATAGTCGCGCCCGTCGGTGAAAATCATCACCGATGCCTCGCGGCCGACGAGACATTCTTCAAGCAGCAAGCGCGAGCCGGCTTCGCCGAAGACGCGCTCGACCATCATCTCGTTGACTGCGACGTCAAATTCCAACTGATCGCTTGCTATGCGCACGCCCTTGCCCGCGGCGAGGCCGTCAGCTTTTACCACGACCGGAAACTGGAATTCTTTTCTAAACGCCTCGCGAGCTGTCTCGGGTGAGTCGCACGCGACGAAACGCGCGGTAGGAATCGAATGGCGCGTCGTGAACTCCTTGGCGAATATCTTGCTGCCTTCCAGTTGGGCCGCTGCCGCCGTCGGCCCAACCATCCGCAGACCTCGCGCGCGGAAGGCTCCGACGACGCCGGCAACGAGCGGAGCTTCCGGACCAACAACTGTCAGGTCAGCTCCGATCGATTCGGCGAGGCTGGCAAGACCGATCGGGTCATTCACATTGGCCGGCAAGCACTTTGCGACTTCGCCGATACCGGCGTTACCCGGCGCGCAGTAAAGCTCAGTCGTGTGTTTGCTGCTCGCGAGTTTCCAGGCGAGGGCGTGTTCCCGGCCCCCGGAGCCGATTACGAGGATTTTCATGGCGCAGCGATTGTATAAGGGAGCGCCGCTTCCGGGCAAAGAGGCGCCGGCATGCGAGCCGCCCACGACAGAGACTTCTCACACAGTCACTGCCCGTGCGTGGGATTCTCAAAAGGCAGCCTGTGGCTAACGTCGCAGCCTTATCTTCTTAACCGGTGACGTTAAGCGGTCACGCGGTAGATCTTACCCTTGAACACGACTGTGACTTTCTTTCCGAGTGAGAAGAACTCCGCAAGCTTCGGCTCCTTGGCGATCAGATTGAAGAACTCTTCGCTGCCGAATTGCACTTCGACCTTCGGCAGAGCCGACGAGGCTTTGACCTCGGTGTCTATCCACTCCTCACCTTTCAACTGGAAGGTCTTGTCCCCGACGGTGCGAACGCTGGTGAAGTAGGATTCGGGACTAGCAATCCTGGCGGATTCCTTCATCTCCTTCTCGGCTTTGCTGTACACAACAGCGGACTCGGCGGTGCGCCCTCTTCCGTCCCCCATTCCGCCCGCTGATCCCGGACCCGCTGATGGCGGAGCCATCTGCGCCATGCTATCCAAAGCGCGGCGTTGTTCCATCGGCACGTTTCGTCTTCCGATGTCCTTCATATCCTCGGTCACCAGGAAAGACGTGTACGGCGTCACGATGCCGTAACGCGTGCCGAGTTGAATGATCTCGTCTTTCAACTCTCGATTCTCGCCGTTCAAGCGAACCTGTTCGAGCAGGTATCCGACTCGGCGCGTCGCCCACAGCCGCCCGAGGAACGCATTGTCGTTGCGCTCTTCCGGGAAGCTCTGCTTAGAGAATGTGAAGGTCTCTTCGCGCGCGCCGACCTTGCCGGTCAACCGAACAGTCGCTGAGTTAACGTTGTTCTTGTAGCGCCCGACGATGACCAGTTGCGAGTTCTTGAACAAGTCGCCGAGCGTTCGCGGATACATCAAATCCGTCTCGACGCCGCCGAAGTCCAGCTTCAAATCCGACAGCACCGGATAGTTCACTCGCGCGAAGAAGTTCGAGACTTTGACTTCGAGGTCTTCCTGCGGCTCGATGTAGTCGCTGACGCCGCGATTGTCGGCCGAGAGCTTATCGAGCAGGTTCGTGTTCACATCGTAGCCGACGCCGAACGAGAACAACCGCACGGCGGCGCGATTCGCGTCTGCCACGTTCTTCACGATCTGCTTGACGTCGGTCGGGCCAACGGTCGGCAAGCCGTCGGTCACAAAGACGATCATCGAAGGGCGCTCGCTCGATTGAAACTGCTTGAAGGCGGCCACCAACGCGTCGTTGATATTCGTGCCGCCTTCGGCGCGCAGGTTCTCGATGAACTTGAGACCGGCCTGCTTGCCGGCCGCGGCGGCTTCGACGAGATTGGCTTTCATCAGGTGCTCTTCGCCGGAGAACGAGATGATGTTGAAGCGGTCGTTCGCGGAGAGCGACTCGACGCCGAACTTGAGCGCCGCTCTCGCTTTCTCGATTTTTTCTCCGCTCATCGAGCCGGAGGTATCGAGGATGAAGATGATGTCTTTGGCGACGCGTTGCTGCTCGCCGATGTTGGACTTGGGCGAGATGAGCATCAGGAAGTAACCGTCCTTGCCCGGCTCGCGGTGGGTCAACAGCGATACGCCGAAATCTTTTTCCGATAGCGAGTAGTAGAGCAGGAAGTCCTTCTGCGAGTCTTCGCCCTTGCCTTCAAAGCTCAAACGCGCGCGGCGCTCGCCGTCCTTGCTGACGGAAATCTTGTGCGACGGCGAGAAGATGTTTTTCAGATCAATCGGCGAATTGATCTCGACGCTCGCGGCGATTTCCCGAATCGGCTGCGGCTGAATGCGGCGGCCCGAGCCAAGCTCGTAGCGATAGCTCACAGTCCCGCCTTCGTTCTTGAGCACCTGCGAGTAAGTCAGCTCGATCTTCTTGGTGCTGCGCGGCTCGATCGGAAAGACGCTGGCTTGAAACAGATCCTTGCCCGCGTACTCGAGCAAGCCTGGATCGATTTGCCGCCGCACGATCTCATTGTAGATTCGGCGAGCTTTGTCCTTCTCGACGATCTCGGCGGCCATCCGTTTGTCGCCGTCGTAGATCGCGAAGTCCGAAATGGACGCGCTCTCTGGGATCGGAAAGAAGTAAGAGCCTTCGAGCCGGTAAGGCGTGTCGTTCTCGAAAACCTGCTCGACTTTTGTGGTCGCAACCTGCGCTTCAATTCGCGTCGTGATCTTCACCGATTTGATATTGAGTACGCGCGGCATCGGCATCGGGCGGGGCAGTGGTCTTGGCAGGGGCGGGCAGCGATGGCATTCATCCGGGATGATGACGCCTTGTCCATAAGCAGCGCTGCAAGCCAAGAGCAGCAACGCGAAAAGGGCAAGCAATCTTGGTTTCATTGGGCACACCTCCTGAACTCACTTGTGAGAACACTCATTGGAGTTGACTTGTTCCAATCTTTTGAACGGCGCAGGAGTTCTAACTTGCGAGATGGTTAGGCGTACCACACCTCTAACGCGGACCGATTTGGCGTTCTTTGCGGTCCTTTGCGTCTTTGCGCGGAACGAATTTTTGCGCGAAACGAAGCTTACTCTCTCAGCCCATTCACCAGCCTCACTATCCCATCCTTGATCAGGGCTACATTGAAATTGATCAACAAGCCTAGTCTCTTATCCCCGAACCGCAAGTAAGTCAATACCTGCTTCTTGTGAACCGGATGAAGTGCCTCTATCGACTTCACCTCGACGATGACCTTGTCGTTTACCAAGAGGTCACAACGGAAGCCCGCTTCGAAATGCACACCGTTGTAGACGATCGGGATTGGCTTCTGTCGGGCGACTTTCAATCCGCGTTTTGTTAATTCAACTTCCATTATTCGCTCGTAGACGGACTCGAACAGACCTGGACCGAGGTCGCGGTGGATGCGGAAAGCTGTATCGACGATGATGGTAGCAATTTCGTTTTCGGTCATGGGTTAACCTCCAGTTTCAAAGCCAGTATTCGGTTTACCCAGGACTAAACCAGTTCTCGAGACGTTTCGCGCAAAGACGCAAAGGTCCGCAAAGACGCAAAGGGCACTACGCTTTTCCGCCGGTCATCATCAGGCCGATCCCTTCCTCGCTGACCGATTTCGGATCGACCTCGCCGACTATGCGCCCTTCGTAGATCACCACAACCCGATCGCTCAGGCTCAACACTTCATCCAGTTCAGCCGACACCAGCAACACCGCGGCTCCGGCGTCTCGAAGCTCGATCAGCTTCCGGTGAATGAACTCGGTCGCTCCGATATCGACGCCGCGAGTGGGCTGCGCAACCAGCACCAGCCGAGGCTTGATGTCGAACTCGCGCGCGACGATCAGCTTCTGTTGATTGCCTCCCGACAGCGCGCGCGCCGGCAGCGCTATGTTCGGCGGGCGCACGTCGTACTCACGCAACAGGCGTTTGGCTCGCTCGACGATCACATCGTTGTTCAAGAGCACCGCCCCGGAGATTGGACGGTCGCGATGGACGCCTAGAATGGTGTTGCCTGCAAGATCGAAGCTGAGCAGCAGCCCGCGCCGATGACGATCCTCAGGAATGTGAGCGATGCCACGCTGCTTACGCTTGTGCGGATCAAGCTCGTCGATGCACTTGCCTTCAAGCAGCACCTCGCCGCCGGTCGCTTTCCGTAAGCCCGCGAGTATCTCGATCAGCTCCGTCTGCCCGTTGCCTTCGACGCCTGCGATTCCAAGCGTCTCCCCGCCGCGCACCTCGAAGGAAACGTCATCCAGAATCGGATTGCCTTCCGCGCCGCGAAGCGTGAGCCCTCGCACACTCAACACAGAGTCTCGGGGCTTGGCCTCGTCTTTCTTGACGCGCAGCAAGACCTCGCGTCCGACCATCAATCGCGCAAGCCCCTCAGCCGTGGCTTCGCTTGTTGGCAGGTTCCCGACCACCTTGCCGTCGCGCATCACCGTGATGTTGTCTGAAAGCGCCAGCACCTCGGCGAGCTTATGAGTGATGATGATGATCGTCTTGCCTTGCTCGCGCAGGCCCCGGAGTATCGCGAACATCTCGGCGACTTCTTGCGGCGTGAGCACGGCGGTCGGCTCGTCGAGTATCAGGATTCGAGCGCCTCGATAGAGCGTCTTCAATATCTCGACGCGCTGTTGTTGGCCGACCGACAGATTTGCGATGTGCGCATCAGGATCGATCTTCAAGCTGTACTGTTTGGATATCTCGCGCACTCGCGCCCGGGCCTTGCGATAGTCAATTGACAGCCCGGTTGTTGGCTCAGCACCTAAGATTATGTTCTCAGTCACGGTGAGCGGCTCGACCAGCATGAAGTGCTGATGCACCATGCCCAGCCCGAGCTTTATCGCATCGCCGGGTCCGTTGATCTCACGCTGCTCGCCGTCGATCAGAATCTCGCCCTCATCGGCCGAATAGAAACCGTAGAGGATGTTCAT
>JBGQGO010000362.1:0-6068 GCA_041497455.1 Blastocatellia bacterium
GCCAGTTGATGCTCGTCCGCAGTGCCGGCGTCACCGATCACCGCAAAGCGAATTGCCGTTGGCGTCTTCGCGATTGAGGTCGCGGATGACTTTGACGTTTGGGCGGCGGCTGGCAGTAAGCTAACCGCAATGCAGAAGGATATGGCAGCCGCGGTGAACTCCAATGATCGTCTGATGCCGTTAAGTCTCATAACTCCCCCTTTGTTCGACACGCCGGGCGTAGCCTCGGCGTTTGCGCTTAGGTCTCCTTCAGTTGAGCGGTGCGAACGATTGATGACCTATGGCTTCACGTAGAGCTCCGGGTTCTTCTTGGCAGCATCGCGACAGCTCGCACAGCAGAAGTAGACCATCCGGCCGTTGATCTCCGCGCCGAAGTTCTTGTTTACCGGTTCTCCGGTCACCGGACAGGTGGTGATCCCGTCGCCTCTGCCGAGAAACGCCTTCTCCTCCTTCTTCACGCCTGGCAGTTCGTGAGTCTTGTGCATCGAAGGCATTCCTTCTTTGACGAACTCAGAAACACCGTGCGCGTGCGCTTGCATCAGCTTAACCACGTAGGCGTCCGATGAAGTCTCGACGACCTTCACGCCTTTTGGCGTCCTCGTGATTTGCAGTTTGATCTTGTCGGCGTATTTGAAAAGCTCGGCGAACAACGGGTCCCACTGGCGGATCGGCTGCTTGTTCTCCAGAAGTTTTTGCATCGCCCACGCGTGTTCGGCAATCAACGCTTGCACTTTGGGATCGTCGGATTCGGTCAGCGTCTCGACGCCGTTCTCGGTGTTCTTGACCGTGCGAGTGATTTTGTCGTGCTGATCGAACAGAGCGTGAATGGTCTGCATGTTCTGCATCTGGCCCTCACCCTGCCCCATCATTTCCTTCATTTGGCCCTTCATTTGGCCTTCGCCTTGCCCAGTACACCCCTTGCACTGTGGCTGATTCCCCATGTGACTTCCGTGATCTTGCGCCAGCGCGGCTCCGGAGAACGTCAGCGCCAGAATGAAGGCCGGCACTATCGAGAAGCTTCTTAGTCTATGTTTCATAGCGGTCTCCTTTTCGGATGAATTCATGAAATGATTATGTCGATTCAACAGTTGATTCCTCGCCCGCGGGTTCAGACGGGCTCTCTGTATCTAAGAGCGGCTCCGAACCTTCGTCCGCGGGTTCATGCTTCTTTCGCTCGCTCAAATAGTAGAGCACGGGCACGGTCATGCGCGAGAGCAGCAATGACGCGACCTCGCCGGCCATCAGTGAAATCGCCAGCCCTTGGAAGATCGGGTCGAACAGGATCACAGCCGAGCCCGCGATGACGGCGGCAGCAGTCAGCATCATGGGCCGAAAGCGGACTGCGCCGGCGTCTACAACCGCGTCGGCGAGCGGCATGCCTTGCTTCAAGCGTAGCTCGATGAAATCGACCAGTATGATCGAGTTGCGCACGACTATGCCTGCGCCGGCGATGAAACCGATCATCGACGTCGCCGTGAAGAACGCGCCCATCAAGCCGTGCGCGGGAACGATTCCAACCAACGAAAAGGGAATCGCGGCCATGATCGCCAACGGCGTCTTGAATGATTGGAACCAGCCAACCACCAGAATGTAGATCAGCACAAGCACCACAGCGAATGCGACGCCCAAATCGCGAAACACTTCGTAGGTTATGTGCCACTCGCCGTCCCACTTCATTGCGAGCTTATCGGAGGTCAGCGGCTGACTGGCGACGTATCGTTCGAGAGCATAGCCTTCGGGCAGCTTCAACTGATCGATCGCGGCGTTCAGGTTGAGGATGGCGTAGACCGGGCTCTCGACTTTGCCGGCCACGTCGGCGGTCACGTAGACCACCGGCATCAGGTTCTTGTGATAAATGCTCTTGTCCGCGATTTGCTCCTCGACGCGGACGAGCTCGCCCAGCGGAACAAGATTGCCTTGCGTGCCCATGACTTTGATCTGTTTCAGGTCGTCCACGCTTGAACGCGCTGAGCGGGCCAGTCTCAGCATGATGGGCACGTCCTCTTTTTCGCTAGCTTGATGCAGCAGGCCGACGTTCATACCTTCAACCGCGATTCGCAACGTAGAGGCGACCTGCTCGGCCGACACTCCATTCAGCGCGGCCTTCTCTTTATCGACCTCGAAGCGATACTTCGGTTGATCGTCCTCGACGTACGAGTCAACGTCCACGACGCCTTCGGTCTTGTCGAAGATGTCGCGAATCCGCCCGGCTACTTCGATCTGCCGCTGATAATCAGGGCCGTAGATCTCAGCAACCAAAGTTTGCAGTACCGGCGGGCCGGGCGGCACTTCGGCCACTTTCACGCGAGCGCCCCAGCGCGCGGCTATCTCGTCGATCCTTGGCCGCACGCGCTTGGCGATGTCGTGACTCTGCGCACTGCGATTACCCTTCGGAACAAGATTGACCTGAAGGTCGGCGACGTTTGGGCCGCGCCTCAGGAAGTAATGCCTCACAAGCCCGTTGAAGTTGTAAGGCGACGCGGTGCCCACGTACATCTGATAGTCGGTCACCTCGGGCATCGTGCTGACGTACCCGCCTATCTCGCGAGTCACCGCGGCTGTCTGTTCGAGCGTCGAGCCTTCCGGCAGGTCGACGATGATCTGAAACTCGCTCTTGTTGTCGAACGGAAGCATCTTCACCTTGACCAACTTCAATGGGAAGAGCGCCACTGCGATCAGGAGCAAGAGAACCACGCCTGACAGGAATCCGTAGCGCCAGCGGCGATCTCGAATCAAATGACCCATCACGTTGCGATAGAGCTTCGTCAATCGACTTTCTTCCGCGTCGTGGTTACCGCCTTCCCGCTTGAGCAATCGCAGACTCGCCCATGGCGTGACCAGAAACGCGACGAGCAGCGAGAAGACCATGGCCGCGGACGCGCCCACGGGAATCGGGCGCATGTACGGACCCATCAAACCGCTCACGAAAGCCATCGGAAGTATCGCCGCGATCACCGCGAAGGTCGCCAGTATCGTAGGGTTTCCCACTTCGTCGACCGCTTCGACGGCGATGTCCATCAGCGGACGCCCGCGGTTTTCAGGCAGACGATAATGGCGAGTCATGTTCTCGACCACGACGATCGCGTCATCGACCAGGATGCCGATTGAGAAGATCAATGCGAACAACGTGATTCGATTCAGCGTGTAGCCGTACAGATAAAAGACCGCAAGCGTCAGCGCCAGCGTCACCGGAATCGCTATGGCGACGACGCCCGACTCGCGCAGCCCCAGCACTAACCAAATCAGCGCCGTGACCGAAAGGATCGCGATCATCATGTGAAGCAGCAGCTCGTTCGATTTTTCGCTGGCCGTTTCGCCGTAGTTGCGCGTTACCGCGACTTGCACATCGCCGGGAATAACCGAGCCCTTCAGCCCGTTTACCTTTTCGATCACTCGGTCGGCGATCTGAATGGCGTTGGTGCCTTTGCGTTTGGAGACTGATACGGTGACGGCTGGAAGTATCGCTGAGGCGTTGTCGCGATGTGCCGCACCGGAGCCGTAGAGCACGTAATCGCTCGCCTCTTCGGGACCGTCGTCGATCTTCGCAACGTCGCGCAGATAGATTGGCCTATTGTTAAAGACGCCTATTACGACGCTGCTGACTTCTTCAGTCGTGTGCAGGAAGCCGCCGGTCTCGACCAGGAACTCGCGATTGTTCGAAGAGAAGGCGCCTGATTGAAGCTGCCGATTGGATTGCTCGAGCGCAGGTACGAGCATGGCCGGAGCGACGTTATAGGCAGCCATTCTCGCTTCATCGAGGGTCACGCGAATCTGTCTGCGTTGCCCGCCGATCAGCTTAACTTCTGAAACGTCTTTGACCTCTTTGATCTGATCGTGAATCTGAGCGGCGATCCGCCGAAGCGTGAAGTGATCGTAGCGATCGCTCGTCAGTGTGAGCGCCAGTATCGGCACATCGTCAATCGAACGCGGCTTGACCAGAGGCGGGCTTGCGCCCGGCGGGATCAGATCGAAGTTGGCGAACATCTTCTGGTTGAGCCGCACGATCGCGGCTTCTTCGTTCTGACCCACGTAGAAACGCACCACGGCCATCGAAGAACCAGGCGATGAAGTCGAGTAGATGTACTCGACGCCCGGCACTTCCCATAGAAGTTTTTCCATGGGCTTGGTTACGCGTTCCTCGACCTCTTTGGCTGACGCGCCGGGCATCTGGACAAAGACATCGATCATCGGCACGATGATCTGAGGTTCTTCTTCGCGAGGAAGCAGGAGCACGGCGCCTACGCCGAGCAAGACCGCGGCCGCGATTATGAGCGGTGTGAGCTTGGAATTAATGAAGGCGTGCGCGAGACGTCCTGCTGGTCCGAGTGCTGGGTTCATATCACTCAACTCGGCTTCCGTCGCTGACTGCTTCGACGCGATCGACGACGATCCGTTCTCCGTCGCTCAATCCGGTCAGCACCTCTACCCTGTCGCCGTAGGACTTGCCCGTCTTGATCAATCGCACACGAGCCGTGCCCGAATCGTCTACAACGAACACGCTGACCAGTTGACCGCGCTCGATGACTGCGCGTAGCGGGACCGTAATCGCCTGCCTCTGACCGGCCGCGAACGAAGCTCTGCCGTAAGACCCCGAACGAAGCGAGGGTTGCGCAGGCAGATCGATCTTTACTGTGTGACTGCGGCTGGCGGGATCGGCTGCCGGCACGATTTCGCTGACGCGGCCTGTGATCTCTAGACCGCCGAGCGCATCGATTCTGACCTGTACCTGATCATTCGCCTGAATGTGTCCGATTCGCGATTCTTCGACCGCGGCTTCGAGGCGATACCGAGAGTCATCTTCTATTGTGACCAGCGGCGCGCCGGGCGCCGCCATCGCTCCGGCGTCAACGTGCTTTGCGGTGACAATGCCGTTGATCGGCGAGGTGACCCGCGCGTAGCTGGCGGAAATCTGCGCGCTGGCGACGTCCGCTTTCGCCTGGTCTATCTTTGCGAGCACCTGATTCTTTCTCGCAGCCAACGACGACAGCATTCGATTGGCTCGCTCGGCTTCGGCTTCGGCGACTCTGTGCTTTGCCTGGACTTCGTCGAACTCTTGTGGGCTGACCGAGCGCCGCTCGAACAGCGCTTTGTAGCGATTGAAGGTAGAAGCCGCGAGCGCCTGATTGGCTTCAGCGGCCGCCTTCGCGGACTGGGCCGCGTTGATGTTTCGCTCTGTTTCTTCAAGCACATCGGCTGCTTCGCGCATTCCCGCCTGCGCTTTTTGAAGCTGAGCGTCGGCGTCGCGGCTATCGATCTCGATCAGAATTTGGCCGGCGCGAACACGCTCTCCTTCGTGAACGCGAACCGCGATGATGCTGCCCAGGATTCTTGATGAGACGATGCTGGTTGTCTTGGACCGAACGGTGCCGGTTGCTTCGTAGAGGTCATCGATTGCCGCCGCTGCGACCTTCTCGATTTTCACGTCTTTGACCAACGGCAGCCTTGCTGTAGCGGCCTCTGGTTTCTTGCTGCAAGAAACGGTCAAAGCAGCCAGCAGCATCAGCGCGGTTAGGCCGATAGTTTTTCTCATACGAACTCTCTCAAAGCCCAAGCCTCAGATTCGATTATCGCGTCGCGCCTCACGACACAAAGTCATCGACTGCAGTGAGCCGGCCGGTTGCCAGCAGCACGTTCGCGTAGCCGATGTAATGATCGTATCTGGCCGCCAGCAGACTCATCCGCGCCCGCACGAAGGTCGTCTCCGCCCTCAGCACTTCGGTGATCGTCGTCAAACCTGCCTGATAGCGATCCTGCACTATTCGCCGCGCCTCGCTTGCTTGATCTACCGCGCGCGCCGCGACCGATACGCGCTCGCGAGCCGAAACATATTGCTGGTAAGCGCGCACGACTTCGAAGCGAATCTGACTGGCGAGGTTCTCCGCTTCGGCGGCGGCTGCGTTCTCAGCGGCCCGCGCTTGATTGAGTCTGGCGCTGCGGCCCGCGTCGAAAAGGTTGAACGTGACGCTCGCGCCGACTGTGTAATCTGAGCTTCCGTTTGCAAGGTTCTGCGCGCTGATACCGTAGGTCCCAAACGCGTCGACCCTGGGCAAGTACTCACCGCGAACGCC
>JBGQGO010000363.1:0-6028 GCA_041497455.1 Blastocatellia bacterium
CTGCACGGTCATCCCAGGCGTAAACGCCTGGGCTAGGGAAAAGGGAATCGCACGGCTGCACGGTCTTCCCAGGCGTAAACGCCTGGGCTAGGGAAAAGGGAATCGCAAGCACGGCTGATTATTGATCGCGGTCCGCGAAGATTGCCGCTGCTTCTTCGATGCTTGCGGTCACTTGGCACTGTGGGATGCTCTGGAGAAAAACTCTTCCGTAAGATTTCGTTCTTATTCGCGGGTCGAGTATCGACAGCACGCCTCGATCCGTCGTCGATCGAATCAGTCTGCCCAATCCCTGCTTCAATGTGAGCGCCGCCTGCGGGACCGAGTACTCATAGAACGAGTTGCCGCCTTGATCGTCGATGTACTTTTGCCGGGCGGCTACGACGGGGTCGCTGGGAACCGCGAACGGCAGCTTCGAGATGATCACGCACGAAAGCGCCTCGCCTTGAACATCGACGCCTTGCCAGAACGAAGAGGTCGCAAACAACACCGCGCCGTCGGTGTTGCGAAATCGTTCGAGCAACCCTGTCTTTGAACCCTGGCCCTGAATAAACGTTGGATAGTCGATCAAGCCGCGCACCCGCTCGTATGTCTCGCGCATAGAGGCTATGCTCGTGAACAGAACAAACGCGCGGCCGCTAGTCGCTTCGAGTATCTTAACAATCTCATCAACTGAAGCGTCCAGGAAATCGCGGCTGCGAGGATCGGGCATGCTCCGCGGGAGATAGAGCACCGCCTGCTTCTTGAAATCAAAATGAGATTCGACAATCAGTTTTCGCGCTTGGCCGATGCCGAGCCGCCCTCGGATGAAATCGAAGCTGCCTCCCGCTGTCATCGTCGCGGAAGTCAAAACGGCTGTCTGAATCTTCTTGAAAAGGTTCTCCTCGAGTATGCCCGACACATCGATCGGCGTCGCGTTTATGAATACGCCGCGGCCGCGCTTCTCACACCAGTAGACGAAGTCCGGCTGATCGCCGCTCACGACGAACTCGAGATCGAACTTCAAGCTCTGCGCCCGGCGCGCGATGTTGTCGAGTTCCGCCGGTGGGTCCTTTACGACTCCAAGCGTCGTGGTCAGCCGGTCGATGGCGTTGTTCAGCGCGATGTAAGCTTCGCCGGTCGCAGTCGGCGTGAGGTTGCCTTCGCGATCCGTGCGCGCGAAGCGCGCTTTGCTGAGCGGATAGCGGCCGTCAGGTGAGCCCGCCGCGCCGGTGCGCCGCCGATAAGTGCTTCTCGTCGATTGCCACCCGCTGCCTTGCGTCGCCTCGCCGTTTCCCGCTGGCTCGTCATCATCGGTCTCGGCTCCGCGGAACGACAGCCAGAACGTATCGGATCTTTGAGAGAGTCTCGCGAGGGCTTTGATCAACTCACCTTGCTGGCCGGCCTCCTTGATCTCGAGTTTGTTCGCGTCCTGGATCAGGTCATTGACGCGATAGTTCGAAACGCTTGTCCCGAAGTAGGAAGCAGCGACGTCTTCGAGCTCGTGCGCCTCATCGAAGATCACGGTGTTGTAGTCCGGAAGCACCGAGCCGTAGTCCCCGCCGCGCAACGCGAGGTCCGCGAAGAAGAGATGATGGTTGACGATGACGATGTCCGCTTCCATAGCGTCGCGGCGCATGCGGGTGATGAAACACGCGTCAAAGTCAGGGCACTTCTGGCCGAGGCAGGTATCGGCTCGCGCGTCGATCTGAGGCCAGAACGAAAGGTCCTCAGGCAGATCGGCTAGCTCAGCGCGGTCGCCAGTTTCGCTCTCGCCCGCCCACTTGCGAATTTGATCGAAGTAATTAACCTCATCGAGTCCTTGTAACATCGGCGTGCCGGCGGCCTTCTTCATCCGATGAAGGCAAACGTAATTCGAGCGTCCCTTCATGCATGTGACTTTGAACTCGCGCGGGATGATCTGCTGAAGAAAAGGAACGTCTTTTTT
Source organism: Blastocatellia bacterium (assembly GCA_041497455.1). Lineage (GTDB taxonomy): Bacteria > Acidobacteriota > Blastocatellia > UBA7656 > UBA7656 > Onstottus_A. The sequence goes on from JBGQGO010000363.1 coordinate 1,925, forward strand.
GTGGAGTTGCTCTTGGAGGTTCTTGGTCGCGGTTGAAACAAGCACGCGGCGTCCGGCGGCGAGCGCGGGAATCAGATAAGCGAGCGTCTTACCGGTCCCGGTTCCGGCTTCGATCAAGGCGAGGCCGCCATCCTTGAGGATGTTGTTGACAGCCTCGGCCATCTCGACCTGACCGGGCCGGTATTCGTAGTTGGGATGATGTTGGGCGATTAGCCCGCCCGGACCGAATACTTCTTCCATTAACGAAGCCAGATGCTTGGTGTCGCGCGATGCTTCACAATCCGGTGCAGCGTCCTTCGCGCAAATCTTGAAGGGCCTCTTGAGCGAGTTGGTCAAGCCGGAATGCGGCCACATCCGTCTCCAATTGTCGGTCCCATAGGGCCGCGTCGAACTCGGCGAACCACGAACGGAACGCTGCCAGATCCTGTTTTGGGAGTTGGCTCACCGCTTCTTGTATCTCTTGAACTGTGCTCATAGCGTCAGAGTATCCCGCATACTTGTTCGGCGCAACTTCCTCGATCAGCTAAGTGCATCAGCCCGGACTTTAAGGTGGCGCTGCGATCAGCGCTGTTCTAGCCGCTCAAGATACTCTTCGAGTAATAGAATGGGGATCGACGAGATAATTTCCTCTCCCTGGTTCCAGCGAAAGGCCTTAGGAATACAACCAACTTCAACAGTCGCGGGCTGCTGTTCATAGCGCGGCGTGTAGTCGATTTCGCAATGGATGTTGTTCTCCTGACAGCCAGCGAGCACCGAGGCTATGATCGAGCCGTGACTGATTGGCTGTGTACTGACGGCGATCCAGTGGCCTAGGTACTCAACATCAAAACTGAAATCATCGCGTTGACGGCAGCGCTGCGGTTCAACCGCCGCCCATCGTGACAGGAGTGATCGTAGTTCGCTTTCCATCAATTACACCTCTCTGCACATCATGGAGCAGGTTGAATTAGCTTGATGTTTACCCGAAGCCACTCATTGACTAAATCTTGAACCTCGACCTGCTTCTGTTTTGCCAGTAGGCTCAAGAATTCGTTGACATCAGGATCGAGATAAATAGGGAAACCAAAATCGGCGCCGGGATGGTAGAATTTGCCACGCTCGGCCTTTGAGAAGTCGTACTCGGCTTTCATGGGTTCGCTTTTCGATATTGTTTTTCTTCTGCGCTCGTTGCCCGGCGCGCTGAGATCATGCGGATTCGGCATATGTCCTCCGACTCATTCTCGAGACTGCAGCCACTCGTCGAAAGCCAATAAGGCGCTCAACTCGCCTTCGCTTCGCATTCGCTCGAGCATCTCGGTTAGCAGCGTAGCGCTGAGCATTGGCAAAGCTGCGCTCGTGTCTCCCGCGACGTACTGCTGTTCGTCACCATCGTCGGAAAGATGATAGATCGTCATCGCCTGGACGTCGTACCGCCATACTTCAGGCACAGCGAGGGCGGCGTAGACTCGAAATCCTGGACGCGAGTCGTGATGTACATCGATCTCAACCACGATATCCGGCGGCGGGTCGGTTTCGAAGTCAAGTTGGATCCTGTTGCCGATCAGCGCCGCAGTCTGAACATAGAAACACGCATCCGGTTCGTGACCTTTACTGCGCCTGCGTTTCCTCATCGTCGCGGAGCCGAACGCAAGGATGTTGATCTGCAGCCGCAGACGAATGCCCGCTATCAGGCTTTTGATAAAATCGGCGTACTTCTCGTGCTCGGTGGATATGGTCATAACGTGTAGGCTCCCGTTGTCGTAGGTGATTCGCAACCCAGGAGCTTCACCGACTTGTTCGAGCAGTTCCTCGTATTCGTCCCAGCTTACGTCGTGGAATGTTAAAGACGCGTCTTCCGGAAGCTGGGAGACCATCTCGTAGTAGCTTGTGATCTGTGTGCTCATAGCAGCTTGCCTGTGATATTGAACGCTGGTCCCAGGATCATACCGATCCTCAGTCACTCATAGCAGCCAAACTTCGGGCGGCGCGCGTGGAGGTCCTGCGCGGTTTGCTCGTCGTCTTTCCATCCTCTGTCAGCTTGATCCCCGCAATCCGGTTGTACTCATGCTTGTGCGCACGAAGCTCATCCCAAATGTCCACTGCTAGCTGCATGTTGAGCCACACATCTACGGAAGTATCGAAGAGTCGAGAAAGACGGTGAGCCAGGTCGGCGGAAACGGCCCTCTTTTCGCGGCACAATTCGCGAACGACACGGCTTGGCACGCCGATTCTCCTTGCGAGTTCGGCCTGAGTGATGCCGGCGGCAGGCAGTATCTCATCTCGCAGGAAAGCGCCGGGATGAGTCGGCCGTCTCTTTCTGCCGTTTAGCGCTGAGCTAATCATTAGTGATAGTCCTCCAAGTCAACATCATAGGCTTCGCCAGCGACGAATCGAAAGGTAATCCGCCAATTCTTGTTCACCTTAATCGCCCACGTTCCGGTGCGGTCACCCTTCAACTCGTGCAAACCGAACCCCGGCATATTCAAATCCCTGATCTCGGCCGCGGCAGCGAGCCAGTCAAGAAGGGCGCTGATCCTGCGTGCCAGGTTTGGCTGCACACCCTTTCGGTTGCCAGTTTCGAAGAGCTGTCTAAGCCCCTTGTGTTTGAAGTTGCGTATCATTCATATCCGAGGACGATACGGCGACAACCGCTTCAGTTTGCCACGCGCAGTGGTGTACTTAACGATCGAGGTTCCCCCACCGAGCAGCTTCTTCACAGTTTGGGCAGTCTTGAGTCGCTTGAAAAGGGTCCCTCCACTCGGATTGTTCATAGCGTACACATCGTCTGACACGTTGTAGTAGAGAATAAAGCGCCGGTTGAATTCCGACACAAGCATGTACCTTATCGGATCGCGGGAATCGCGAACGCGGCGTCGTAGTTCTCTAATCTGCGCCGGTGAGAGCGGCTCCAAATCCTCCTCCGCATTCGATAGCGCAAGATCCCTCGCGAAGTCCTTTTTCCTTTTCGCGGTGAACTTTCTGCTCCGCGGGCGCGGCTGTGACGGTGTCTTTGGACTTCGCATAGGCTGCCTACTTGTTATGCTGAGCGAGGCTGCGCATCAGGCGCTTCTCGTAAATCGGGAACCGCTCGCAAACCTCCTTCACGCGATTGCGGACGCTTGCCTGTAGAGACTCGCTCTCGGGATCGCCGAGGACTTCGCTGATCAAACCGGCTATCAGGCTCATCTCTTCTTCTTTCATCCCGCGAGTCGTCAGCGCGGGCGTTCCGATCCTCACGCCCGAAGCTTTCATCGGAGGTTGAGTGTCGAAGGGAATCGCGTTCTTGTTCACAGTGATCCCCGCGCGCTCGAGAGCCTTCTCGGCTTGCGCGCCTGTCAGCCCTCGCACGAACACGTCGACGAGCATCAGGTGATTGTCAGTTCCTCCGGATACGATCCTGAAGCCGGCGTTTGAAAGTTCTTGAGCCAACACCTTTGCGTTTGAGATGACCTGCGCCTGATAGTCCTTGAAACTGGCTTCCATAGCCTCTTTGAAGCATACTGCCTTCGCGGCGACGACGTGCATCAGCGGTCCGCCTTGCACGGTTGGGAAGACGGCCCGGTCCACTTCCTTCTGAAACTGCGACCGGCACATAACCATTCCGGCGCGCGGGCCACGCAGCGTCTTGTGCGTGGTCGTCGTGACGAAGTCCATATGCGGGATAGGGCTCGGGTGCAGACCGACGGCGACGAGTCCGGCGATATGCGCGATATCCGCCATCGAGTAGGCCCCCACGTCCCGAGCGATCTTGCCGATCCGCTCGAAGTCGATGATGCGCGAGTATGCGGACGCGCCGCACAGGATCATCTTTGGCTTATGCTCGTGCGCCAGGCGTTCGAGTTCGTCGTAGTCGATCTGCTCGGTGTCGGCCTTCACCCCGTAAGGCACGATCTTGTAGCTGCGGCCCGAGAAGTTGAGCGGATGCCCGTGCGTAAGATGGCCGCCGTGCGCGAGGTTCATCCCGAGAATCGTGTCGCCATAGTTGAGCACCGCGAGATAGACGGACATATTCGCTTGCGAGCCCGAATGCGGTTGAACGTTCACGTGTTCGCAGCCGAAGATCTGCTTCGCGCGATCGCGAGCGATGTTCTCGGCTACGTCGACGAACTCGCATCCGCCGTAGTA
>JBGQGO010000364.1:0-6012 GCA_041497455.1 Blastocatellia bacterium
CATTCCGCAATTCCTCTCCGGTGGACAACCATACCCTCATCTGAGATAATCCTGAGTTTCAACGAAGTGCGTAATTCCCAACAGTGAGTCATTGCAAGCATGAAAGACCGCGTTCAGACCGACAGCGCGCCTAGGGCTATTGGGCCATATTCGCAGGCGATCAAGGCAAACGGATTTGTTTTTGCCTCGGGTCAGATTCCGCTCGATCCAGCAACCATGCAGATAGTTGAAGGCGGCATACGCGAACAGACTGAAAGAGTGATGAACAACCTGAGCGCGGTGCTCGAGGCCGCCGGCAGCTCGTTGGACCGCGTCGTCAAGACGACCGTGTTTTTGGCTGATCTCGCTGACTTCGCCGATATGAACGAAACCTACGGACGATTCTTTGGCGAAGCGCCGCCGGCTAGATCAACCGTGCAAGTATCGCGGTTGCCGCGCGATGTGCGGATCGAGATCGATGTAATCGCTTTGGCAGGGTAGAGCGGACGAGAGATTTTGGATTTCGGATTGACAGAAGACCATCGCGATCTAGAATCGCAAATCCAAAATCCAAAATCCGTTAGGCGGCTTTGACGACCTTGCCCGCTTTCAGGCAGCGCGTGCATACGCGAATGCGTTGCGCGCGGCCGCTGATAAGGGCGCGAACGGGCTGCAGGTTTGGATTGAAGCGGCGGTTGGTGCGGTTGTTGGCGTGGCTGACTCGGTGACCAAACTGAGGCCCCTTGCCGCAGACCTCGCAGCGTTTCGACATTGTTACGTACCTCCGATGAGAATCTAGCTATGAAAGCAAAGCGACAGTGTAGCACGCGCGCCTCATCGTCCGTCAAACCTTTTCGCCCGGCAGACCTCGTTTGGTCGCAGGCTTGCAAATGGGTCGCGTTCTACGATCAACGACAAACTGAAGGTTGTCGGACTTTTCAATAAGGAGCATCACTGTGTTTCGTTACCTCAAACCACTCACTCTAGTTCTTTCCTCTGCCCTGCTGCTCGCCGCCTGCAAGGGCACTTCGGACAAATCGACGCTCGAAGTCGCCGCGAAAGTCGGCTCGCGCGAAATCACGCTGAAACAGGTGGACAGCACGATCAAACAGCAACTGGATGCGAGCGGCCCCGGCGCATCGATGACATCGGCGGAACTTGTCGCGGCCCGGTTGAGCGTGCTTGATAATCTGATTCAGGAGGAGGCTCTCTTCCAAAAGGCTCAGAAAGAGAACCTCGGGCCGGACGACGCAAAGGTAAATCAGGAAGTTCAGAAGCGTAAGCAAGACGCTACGCTGACCGAGGAGCAGTATCAGAACCAGATCAAGCAAGCGGGGTTTACTGAGGATGATGTCCGCGATAAGGTTCGCCGCGAACTAGCAATCAATGCGCTCAGGGAGCGAGAGCGGACTCGAGTCAGCGCACCTACCGACTCCGAGATCGAGAAGTACTACTCTGATCGCAAAGCTGAGTTCGTAGCCCAACGCGGCACTGACATATCGATGATCGTTGTGAGCCCCGCCAACAACGGGGGTGAGGCAGGCGCCGAGCAGAAGATAAAGGCCACCTATGAACAGCTCCGCGCCAATTCGGACTTTGCGACGGTCGCCGCACAGAAGTCTGAGGACCAGGCTTCGGCGCTTCGCGGTGGCAGCCTGGGCTTCGCGACCGAGGCTCAGCTTAGACAGACGTTCCCCAGCCGCCCGGATATGCCCGAAAAACTAATGTCGCTGAACGTAGGCCAGTACACAGAGCCGATCAAAGACAACCTGTCTGGCGCGTGGTACATTTTCAAGCTCAATCGAAAGCAGGAACAGCCAGAGAACCAGCCGCTCGACCGTGTTCGCGCCGACATCATAAACACGATTACTCAACAGCGTCAGCAAGTGCTGTTAAACGCGCTCATGCTGGTTACGCTCTCCGAGAGCACGATAAAGAACTACCTCGCCGAGCGAATCGTCCAAAACCCGCAGTCGATCGTCGAGATGCGCCCGTCGCAGTTGTTGCAACAGACAACCCCGCAACAACCACAGCCGCGCATTGAGAATGAGAATCAAGCGGCGCCCGCGGCAAGTTCCAATCGTCCGGCTTCGTCAAACGCGAACAAACCCGCGGTGACGAATGGCAACAAGCGGTAGCGGCGATGGAAGCACGCAGAGGGGCTGAGGAGCGGAGGAGATGAGGGGCTGAGGAGATTCCTTCTCGTGTTCTCCTCTTCTCCTCTTCTCCTCTTCTCCTCAGCTCCTCTGCCCGTCTTCTCCTCCGCCCATTTGAGTCTCATCAACAATGCTGTTCAGGCTCGACGAAGTCTACAAATCATACGCTGCGACCGAAGTCCTGCGCGGGGTGACCTTCCAAATAAACCCCCGCGAGCGGGTTGGGCTCGTCGGCCGCAACGGCGCGGGCAAGACGACGATCTTTCGTCTCGTCACCGGGCAAGAAGAAACCGACCGCGGAGAAGTTATCTTGCTTAGAGGACTCCGCATCGGTCTGCTCGAACAACAACCAACCTTTGAAGGCGAACTGACCGTGCGCGACGAGGCGCTGAATGTGTTCACTGAGATCCGCGGGATGGAAGCAGAGATGACCCGGCTCGAACACGCAATGTCGGAGGCGGCCGGTGAAGCGCTCGACGAAGCGATGCATTCCTACAGCGACCTGCGGCACGCGTACGAGTTTGCGGGTGGCTTCAGCTATCACGCGCGCGCCGAAGCCGTTCTTGCGGGACTCGGGTTCAGCAACGATGATCTGGACAAACCCGCCGAACAACTCAGCGGCGGACAGAAGGCAAGACTCGCGCTGGCGAAGTTACTTCTCTCCGAACCTGACGTTCTGTTGCTCGATGAGCCGACGAATCACCTTGATGTCAACGCCGTCGAGTGGCTCGAAGACTTTCTCTCAGAGTACAAGTCGGCATTCGTGATCATCTCGCACGATCGTTTTCTGCTCGATCGCACCGCCAACAAGATAATCGAGATGGACGGCGGCCACGCGGCGGTTTACCCGGGAAACTACAGCGCCTACACCAGGCAGCGCGAGGAGAGGCGTCTGGTTCAGGCTCGCGTATATGAAGAGCAGCAAGAGCTGATCGCTCGCACCGAAGATTTCATACGCCGAAACATCGCCGGCCAGAAAACCAAACAGGCCAAGTCCCGCCGCAAGATGCTTGAACGCATCGAGCGGGTCGAAGCCGTGCGCGACGAACGAGTCGGCGACTTCCGGCTCCACGGCGTTGCTCGGGCAGGTGACAACGTGCTTGCGGTCGCGGATCTGTCGATTGGCTACGACACAGGCGCGCTCGCTACCGGGATCTCGTTTCTGCTGAGGCGAGGCGAGCGGCTCGGAATCATTGGCCCGAACGGCTCGGGCAAAACGACGTTTTTGAAAACTGTATTAGGCGAGCTTGAGCCAATCAGCGGCGGCCTGACTTGGGGCGCAAACGTCAACATCGAGTACTACGATCAGGAACTCTCGACTCTCGATCTTGGATCAACGGTCATCGAAGAAATCGCGGCGGTAGCCCCGCGAGCTACTCCCGGTGAGTTGCGAAGCTACCTGGCGAAGTTCCTGTTCACGGGCGACGACATATTGAAACCGGTAGTCGCGTTATCAGGCGGCGAGCAGAGTAGACTCGCACTGGCGAAGCTCATCTACAGCCGCGCTAATGTACTGGTTATGGACGAGCCCACCAACCATCTCGACATACCTTCGCGCGAGGCGCTTGAAGGCGCGCTCGCGGAGTTCCCAGGCACAATCATCACGGTCTCGCACGACCGCTACTTTCTCGACAAGCTCGCAACCGAGATACTGCATTTCGAAGACGGCATTGCGACTTACCACACCGGGAGCTATTCGGACTTCTATGCAGTCCACCACCTCAAGCAAGCAGTTAACGAAGAGCCTGCGCCGAAGAAGCGGCCCCCGACAACCCCTGCGAAGTCTCGCGCCAGCGTCCCCGCTAAAGAGCGCCAACGCTCTGTTGAGGACATCGAGCAGGACATCAGAGTGCTGGAGAATGAACTGGCGGAGCTGTCAGAGAGACTGTCGAGCGCGTCGTCGGACTGGCGGCCCGAGCAATACGCCGAGATCGGCAAGCGGCAAGACGAGATTTCGTCTCTGCTGGAACGGCTATATCGCGAGTGGCAGGCGGCGGCCCCGTCCAACTAACCAGAGCACCAATCCGACTCGATCATCACATGAATTCCTGCATCAACCCGTCGAAACTCTCCCGGTCTATGCCGAGCTTCTGATGCACTAGCGGACCCTGCTTGAAAGCTGGTTCGCTGTCCTCATAGGTTGGCTGCTCGTCCTGATAGAACAAACCTATGGGGATCCGGTCGCCCCATTCGAATGATCTCTGCACAGCCAACTCGGCGTTTGAGGAATCGTAGCTCGCTTCATCCTCAAGCTTGTAGACCCGCTCCTTGAACCACGGATAGGTGTTCAATTTGTTGTAAGTGACACACGGACTGAAAACGTCGATCAATGAGAATCCGTGATGCGCGATGCCTCCCGCGATCAAACTCGCCATGTGCTCCGGCACGCCCGAAAACCCGCGCGCAACATAAGTGGCGCCCGACACAAGCGCGAGCGCGATCGGATTGATCGGCATCTCGACATTTCCGCGCGGCGTTGATTTGGTGCGCATACCCTTCATCGTCGTCGGCGAAGCCTGCCCGGTCGTGAGCCCGTAGATCTGGTTGTTCATCACGATGTATGTGATGTCGATGTTGCGCCTCATCGCATGAATGAAGTGGCCGATGCCGATGCCATAGCCGTCGCCATCGCCTCCGGTGATCACAACGTTCAGGTCGTGATTGGCTAGTTTGATCCCTTCGGCAACGGCAACCGCGCGCCCGTGCAGACTGTGAACCCCATAAGTGTGAATGAACCCGGGCAGGTTCGAGGAACAGCCGATGCCTGAGACTACGATCAGGTCCTTAGGCTTGATCCCAAGGCGGCCAGCCGCCATCTTAAGCGCCTTCAAAACGCCGAAGTCGCCGCAGCCCGCACACCAGTCAGAGTCAACCAGTCCCTCATACGATTGAATCGGAAGCTCGATAACGGTTGCCATAAGTCCTCCCATTTCACGTTTGTAGTTCGGCCTTCAGGCGGAAGTTTGTAGAGAAGTGTGAAATCGCGATGCGTACAAACTTCCGCCTGAAGGCCGAACTACAAACGATATCCTACGCTACTGGCTGCCACGAATAAGTCGAGCCAGTCTCGACGCCGATCAGAAGCTGGCCGCGCTTGTCTCCGGATTCGCGCGACACAATCTCAACATCCCACACCGCTTCGTCAAAGCCATTGCCGTCGCGTTGGCTGATTCTTCCGGGACGGAGCGTCTCGGTGAGCCGTGACCGAATGTAGTGACAAGCCATATCGCGAGCCTCTTCCATCGTCACATCTCTGCTTCTCTCTCTTCCTTCGAGAATGGCTTTAACCTCCTCGAGGATCTGATGTGGCTCGAACGGCTCGCAATCATACCTGAGAATGTGATGGTCTACAGTTATGCCCGTCTCAGCTCTGAGATGGCGCGCGAACTGGCCGGTGTAGTTGGCCTCGACGCAAATCGTCTTTTTGCAGTTGTGAAGAATCTGCGTGACCTCGTTCGAGTGAAATGGAACCAGGTACTTGATCTGAAGCTGATTCGCCCGAATGCCCTCGGAGACAAGCTGGACGATCGCTTCGTGAATCACTCCTTTGGTTGAGCCCCAACCGATCAGCGTGACATCGGCATCCTGTGGGCCCTCGAGCACCGGAGGCTCCGTGTCACGCAGCAACCCGTCAAGCTTGCGCATTCGCTTCTCTTGAACCTTGCGGCGCACCGCCTGTGACGTGAAGATGTCGCTGATCAGTATTCCTTCCTCGTCGTGATCGTCGGATGCGGCGACGTAAAGGGTTCCTTCGGTACCAGGCAAGGCACGCGGTGAGACTCCAGATTTGGTGAACGCGTAGCGTTTGTACGTGCCGTTGGACTTCGGCCAATCGCTTACGATCTCGCCCCGATCGATTGGAACATCATTGGTGAGC
>JBGQGO010000365.1:0-6011 GCA_041497455.1 Blastocatellia bacterium
CGCCGAGTTGATGCAGGGACTGCTTTCGACCGGCTTCCCATACGACATAAAAACCTCGAAGCTCACCAATCTGGATCACTGGGCGAACTTCGCGATGAATGCTCAAGCGCTTCGGCGCGATGGAGCGGCGGCGCTGGATCTGTGCTACGTTGCATGCGGGCGCTTCGATGGATTTTGGGAGCTGAATCTTTCGCCCTGGGACACAGCGGCGGGTTCGCTGATCGTTACAGAGGCGGGCGGCCGCGTAACGAATTTCACCGGCGGTCTATTCTCGAACTACAAGCCCGAGGTCGTGGCGAGCAACTGCTTGATACACGATCGTATGCTCGAGGTGCTGAAGCTCGATGCAAGCTGAGGAGCCGAGGAGCAGAGGGGTAGAGGAGTAGAGGTACACAGAAGAAAACCGAATTGAAAATTGAAAATTGAGAATTGAAAATTGGAATTGATTCGAGCTGCAAATTTTCAATTTGCGGGTTTCAATTTTCAATTCTCAATTCAGTTTTCTTCTCTGCTCCTCAGCTCCTCTGCACCTCCGCTTCTCTGCGAATGACATAACATGATAAAAACTGAGATTACCATTCCGGCGTCCACTTCAAATCTCGGTGCAAGCTTTGACACTTGCGGCCTGGCGCTGGCGCTTTACCTGAGAGTCACGGTTGAGGAGCGCGCGAGCGGATTCGAAGTCGCGCTTTCGGGAGAAGGCGCGGATCGGATGCCTCGTGATGAATCGAATCTGATCCTGCGAGTGGCGCGCTCAGTTGGTGACCTTCGCGGCAACAAGATTGACGGCGCGCGGTTGCTCGTTAACAGTCAGGTTCCTCTCGCGCGCGGGCTTGGCAGCAGCAGTGCGGCGATCATCGCGGGGCTCTCGGTTTACGAAATTCTCTCCGGCGAGCGGCTGACAGATGAGGAATTGTTCAGCTACGCGTTGCGCTTCGAAGACCACGGCGATAATCTTGCGCCGAGTCTGCTGGGCGGCTTAGTCGTCGCGTGCGTCGTGGAACGGACGGGGCAAGGGCGGTCGCTAGTCACCGTGAAGCGCGCCTGGCCGGAAGAAGTAAGGATCGTTCTGTGCATTCCAGAATTCGAAATGGGCACCACGCAGATGCGCGGTGTCTTGCCAAGGGAAGTGACTCTGACGGATGCAGTGTTCAACATTCAGCGGGCGGCGCTTCTACAAGCGCTTATCTCGGAGCGGCGCTTCGACCTGTTCAGCGAAGCTCTTCGCGACCGCTTGCATCAACCGCATCGCGTCCCTCACGGTTCGGGACTGGGCGATGTGCTGCGAATGAACGATCAGACGCGCGATCATCCGGGTTTGCTCGGCGTGGCGGTGAGCGGGGCCGGTTCGACGATGATTGCTTTCGCGACTGAGAACTTTTCGCAGATTGCCGCTGAGATGAGTCAACGCCTCGCTGCGGCAGGCGCCAGGTCGCGCACGATCGAAGTCGACGTCGACAATCGCGGTCGCGTGGTTGGAAGTGTCACCCCTGAGGGATGATAAGCACCCCTAGCGGGGTGTGTGGTCCCGCTTCACGCGAGTCTATAAACATTGCACCCCTGACGGGGTGTGCGAGGTCAAATCGCGGCGCTCGTCTCGAATCTACTACTGCCGCGGCCATTGAATCTATGAAGCCTTACGCACTGATCATTAGCATCATCAGCATCGTAATCGCGCTCGATCCATTCGCCGCTGGAAGCACCGGCCTTTGCGCGCCGCTCTACGCGAACCGGGTGCAAGCCGCCGCCTCGCCGAAGGTCAGCGCAGAGTTCCAAGCCGAAGTCTCACAACTGAGTGGCAGCGGGCTGCGCCTGAAAGAGGCTGTGGAAGCCAGTTTGGACGGAACGAGCCATCACCTGGCTGCTATCTTTCAGCGTGAAAAACCGAAAGCTCCCAACGAGGCGTTCGAGCTCCGAATCATCGAAAGCGACGGTCGGGCTTCTAAGACGATCTTCAAGCGCGCAGACTTCTTCTTTTCTTTTACGCTGGCCGGCGAGCCGAACAAGCTAAACGCCACGGACATCAACGGCGACGGCTTGCGAGAGGTAATCGTCCAGAGTTCAAGCGGCGGAAACTGCTGGAGCTGCAACCCGACCGAGATCTATCAGGTCCGCAATCACAAGGCGGAGTTGCTTGCGGCGGCTCCGATTCAGAAGCTTGCTGATCTAAACGGCGACGGCGTTCAGGAGTTACTGGTGACCGACGCGCGATGGGAATCCTACGACGACCTTTCGCACGCGGCTTCGCCTGGAGCCGCGATTGTCTATGCCTGGCGAAACGGGAAGTACGTTTATGCGGCTCGCGACTTCGGGGACTTTTACAAAGGCGAGATCAGCAAATTGCGCGCGTCGATCGAAGAAGCGAAGTTGCAGATAACAGCCGACGAGTATTCGGACGAGGCATACGTCGGGTTATCGATCGGTCTTGCGCTCACCTACACACACATGGGTGAGATCGAGCGCGGGTTGAGAGAGATGGAATCGTTGTTGAATTCGAATGCGAAGTCGGCGGCGCAGTCCAAACACCGGACGGTGATCATCGATGATTTCCGCAAAGGCGAAAGCGGCAAGAAGCTTCGAGAGATGAAGTACGGCGACCCGCTGCCGCTTTAGCAGGCTGATGAAAAAGTCGATGACACACAATTATTCAGTGGCAATCTCACCAACGCAGTTGGTGGATCGTTCATACTCAGCCTACACGGGGCAGTGGGCAGGGGTCCCGAATCCCACCAACGCAGTTGGTGGATCGTTCATATCCAACCTGGCCCTGATCAGCCGAAACGTGAATCCGGGCACAGAGTTAGGCTGGGTATGAACAAACCACCAACTGCGTTGGTGGGATTCAAGAGCACGCTGCCGTCTTGCTTGTAGGCTGAGTATGAACGAAACCACCAACGGCGTTGGTGGGATTATCGGCACTCCCCTGAGACGCCCTTTCGGATTTTTCAGCAGCCTGCTAGAACTACCAAAGCTCGTTACTCTCCTCGTGCTTGGGCCAGGCTAGTTTCGTTCTTCGAACAGACTCAAATCCAACCGCGCCATGCAGGGAAGCGAACCGCGGCAAGGATCTAAAACCGGAATCGGCGGAGCATCCAGGAACCGCCGAAACACAGTCCGGGGCCGCGCGCTCGGAACGATGACAATGTCATTTGGCAGAAGGGGGATATCCTTCTGTTTGCCGATCGTCACGGCATTAAGGTCAATACTGATTTCTCGCCGCTTTCCGGTCGATGGGTCCTCGCGGAATATGATTGCTTTGGCAGCTTTCGCGCCGGCTCTCAGGCCGCGGGCAAGCGATATCGCCTGCAGCAACGTCACGCCTTCTTTGAACGGGAACGAACCGGGCGCGATCACTTCGCCTGTGACGAAGAAAACGTCGGCCTGCGGTATGTTCACAATGTCCCCGGGCTCAAGATTCGCCGCAGCGTCGAGATTGCCCTTCAGCAGTTCATCGATTCGTACGTGAATGACCTTGAAAGCGGGATCCTGGTCTGCTGGCTGAGCCGGTAGCTCGCGCATGATGAAGGCCACAGCGCCGTGCATTTCCGTCAGACCGCCCGCCAAGTCGAGAAGCTTCGATAGAGATGGGGCACTCTCAATCCGGTAAACACCAGGGCTCTTCACGGCGCCCATGATGAAGTAAAGATTCTTCGTGCGGCCACTGGATGACTGAGCGTAACTCGCCAGCAAGTTCCCTTGCATCAAGCCTGCAAACATCAGCAACAGGCCAACGGACTGCACTGCGCTTCTTCTTATCTTCACCATGATTTATTGCTCCTGTGCCACGCGTCATTCCAGCGAATCTGAAGTCTCTGATCGGATCGTTTTGACTAACGACGACCAGGATCGGTTTAGTCAGTGCTGAAAGTTATGTCGCTGCTAGGCGTTGGTTTCAAGAGAGACTGTATCGTTGGTCTCAGCCTGGGGTAAGCTCGCCGGATCAAGCGCGCTGGCGACTACATCGTGAGTCTTCCGCGCGAGCTGCCTAGCCCTCTCTTTCAGCTCAAGCCGGCTTGCCTCCTCCTGAAGCCCCTCCACCTCGATTGGCGGGTGATATGTGATCGTCAGCTTGCCCAGGCGCGGGAGCATTTGGCCGGCAGGCCAGATAGTCTCTGCCCCTTTGATCGTCACCGGCACAATCGGAACACCGTGAGCCAGGGCCAGCCGAAACGCGCCCATCTTAAACGGCATAAGCTTACCGGTCCTCGTGCGTCCACCTTCGGGAAATATTACAAGCGCGCGCCCCTTGCGGAGCAACTCTATCGCTTCGCGTTGCGCCGACGCGTCCGCGGCAACATCCAGGTTCACCGGAAACGCGCCGAACATTCGCATCAGCAGTCCGAACACAGGTATTCGAAACGGCTTGTGCCACGCCATGTAGTAGATGCGCCTTGGCATTGGGATCGTGATCCAAACCGGATCGGCGTAGGTCACGTGATTCGGTGTGATGATGCAAGCGCCTTCACGCGGGATGTTGTCGACGCCGTGAAGTTCAATCTTGAACAGCAGCCGGCAAAGCTGCCAAACGAAAGGGGTGAGCACAGCTATCAAAAATCGCATCATCAAAACATTCCCGCTGGCGTTAGCTGAACGTGGGGTCGTGTCATTAAACTATGCTGTAGAGCGCCGGTGCAAGCGCCGCGCTGTTCGCTTGATTCGGCGCGCGTAATTTGAGCGTGGCAGTTTGCTCTGTTACAGTGAGATCACTTCCGCGATGAACTACGAACTGAACTTTGAATACTTGATCGAGCGGGTAACGCCGCAGCTAGACGCTGAGCAGGTTGCCCAGGTGTATCGCGCCTATGAAGTCGCCTACGAAGCTCACACTGGTCAGACGCGCGATGAAGGCACGCCTTACATCGTCCACCCCATTCGCGTAGCCGTTTCGCTTGTGGATGAGCTCAATCTCTACTCACCAACGCTGGTTTGTTCCGCGCTGCTTCACGACGTTATCGAGGACAGCGACATCACTCGCGAAGATGTCGGGCAGATGTTCGGAGAAGAGATCGCCGAGGTCGTGTGGCTGCTGACAAAGCTTGAAGACGTGAGCCTGACTGAGTATCTCGCCAGCATCGAAGCGGCCGCTCACACCGGCGCGCCGATCGTAAAGCTTTGTGATCGGCTCGATAACTTGAGGTCAATCGTTCACTCACCCAAACTCGAGAAAAAACGTCGCCTTATTCGCACGACCGAGGAGCTATACGTGCCGCTCGCCGCGCGAACTAACCCCTATCTTCACGACGAGCTTCGGCGCTTGCTTGACAAGGCTCGCAGCCACGTTGGGAGCGCGGATTGAGTTCGTCGCCGCGGAGAGCTAGCCATGCTTAGGGAGATGCTCTTCTCAGCGCGCTAAAGCGGCAGTCGGATAGGAAGAAGAAATAGGCGTCCGCGTATCTTTCAGGCGCTTCTAAATCAACCGCCAGCACGCGCGGTTCGGCGGCCTAACATATCGTAAATTTGGTTTCGGTTCATTCTCTTCAGCCAGACACCTGGGGAGCCCTTAAGTAACTGATTTCTTGCGGGATTTCGAGCCCTGTCGAGTTTGAAAACGACGCTCCCGTCTAGTACAATTAGCGTTGCTCGATAAGCCTAAAAATCTCCTCGCACGCCTCTTGGTAAATCGAAAGATGAGGCAGCAAAAAAGCCACGCCAGGCAGCTTGGCTTGGGGGAGTTGCGCTTCGCCAGGGAGAAGCACGTTGAGTGGTTGACGGACATCGGATTCGACCATTGTTGTGACGATCGCGCTCCTGGCTTCGCGACGAGAAAACGCGGGGGCGATGTCCGACAAACTTCAGTTTGTCGCTCGCTGATCGCCGAATTAGGACTCGCGACAAACTGAAGTTTGTCGGACTTTTCATGGGAGAGAGTGGAAGAATGGCTGAAGCAGCACACAGGATTCCGGTCAACATAGAAGAAGAAATGAAGCGCAGCTACCTGGATTACGCGATGAGCGTGATCATAGGCCGCGCGCTTCCCGATGCGCGAGACGGACTGAAGCCGGTTCATCGCC
>JBGQGO010000366.1:0-5981 GCA_041497455.1 Blastocatellia bacterium
CGCATGAAACTCTTTCTTCCTTTCAACTGCTCCGCCGCGCCTCACGACATGATCGAGAGTCAGTTGTTCGGATTCCGAAGGGGCGCGTTCACCGGAGCCATTGCAAATAGCGAGGGCATCATTCGGGCTGCCGAGCACGGCACGCTTTTTCTGGACGAGATCGGCGACCTGCCGCTCACGCTTCAGCCAAAACTCTTGCGGTTCTTACAGGAAGGCGAGATTCATCCCATCGGCGAGAGCCAGCCTCAACGTGTCGACGTGCGAGTCATCGCGGCTACCAACGCGGAACTCGAGCGCGCGGTCGCCGAAGGAAGATTCCGCGAAGATCTCTTTCACCGCATCAACGTCATCAGGGTCCACGTCCCTCCATTGAGGCAGCGGCGAGAAGAGATTCCGGCCCTGATCAATCACTATCTGAATCAGTATCAGAAAGAGGCCGCGCGCAGCGATATCAGACTCTCGGAGGAAACAGTCGATCTGATGGTGGTGTACGACTGGCCAGGCAATGTCAGACAGTTGTGCAATGAGATGCGCCGCATCGTGACCTACAGTGAATCCGGCTCGATCGTCACTCCGGATGGGCTGTCTTCTGAGATCGTGCGAGCCAGCCGAGACATTGAATCTGTTCCCTCGGTCCCACGGAAACAGGCGGCGCTTGTGGGAGTTAGCAGTGACTCGACGACCTTGGGCGAAGCAGTGGAAGAGCTCGAACGTCGAATGATTCAAGATGCGCTTCGCCGCTCGAAGGGCAACATCGCCCGCGCCGCAAAAGATCTGGGCCTCTCGCGCAAGGGACTGTATTTGAAAATGGACCGCCTGAATTTCGGCGACTGAAGTGCTTAGAGAAAAATGTAGCGTAGACTGTCCAGTCTGCGCGGGGTCGGTCCGGTTCGCCGACCCCGCGCAGACTGGACCGTCTACGCTACATTTTTCGAGGAGATGAACGATGGCTGACGCGCCAAATCTCTTCCGTGTGATGCTGGAGGTTTCCAACCTGAATGCGGCAGTCACCTTCTATTCGAAGTTGCTCGGTATCGAGGGAAGGGTCCTTCGAGGTTCCCGCGCCTACTTCGATTGCGGCTCGGTAATCCTGGCGATCCTCGATCCCACTCCCGGCGACGTCAAGCCGACTCCCAATGTCGGTGATGTTTACTTCTCGGTGAAGGACCTGGAGAGTTTTCACGCGCGGGCGCGCGAGTTGGGATGCCTATCGAAGGAAGAGGTCCACGACGAAAGCGCCGGCGACATCGTGACTCGCCCCTGGGGTGAGCGGTCGTTTTACGTCGAAGATCCCTGGGGCAACGGGGTCTGCTTCGTGGACGAAAAGACCTTGTACACCGGCCGCTGACTGACTTGTCATCGATCGTTATCGACTGCCTACCTATGGCGAAACCAATCGACAGTGTCTAAGATATAGCTCTGCATGCTTGAAGGATACTCATAGGGGGTGTTTCGATGAGATTTCACGGATCAGCAAACTATCGTCTCGTTGTAATGGTTGTTCTACTCGTGCTGGCAGATGTTGCCCTGGTTCTCGCGCAGGAGAACTCTTCATCGAGTCAGAAGCGGGATCCGGGTTTTAGACCTGGGATTCGCGCTGTAGCCGCCGGTCAGAAGGCAAAGGTCAAGGGGAGCATAGTACGGCGGGAAGCTGAGACCTTCAGTATCCGCGACGATCAGGACATAGAGACGGTTGTGCTATTGACCGAACAGACCAGCGTCAAATCGAAGGGTGGTTTCCTCCGGTCGGGCAAAAACTTCGGCGTGACCAGCCTGCTGCGCGGGCTGCCGGTCGAAGTCGAGGGAGTCGGCAATCAAGAAGGCCAATTGGTCGCCGACAAAGTGCGGTTCGATTCTTCGGATCTAAAGGTCGCCAAGCTTGTCGAAAAACGGGTCTCGCCTGTCGAACAGGAGAATGAGCGTCTCGCTGGACAGGTAGGTGAGGTCGGCGAGGTTTCGAAGATGGCAAAAGCAGAAGCCGACCGAGCTCACGAGCGCATCTCGGCGCTTGACGATTACGTCGTACAGGATTCGGCGAACGTCTATTTCAAGGTGAACAGCGCCGTCATTTCGCCGGAAGACCGGCAGGCGCTCGACGAGCTTGCGGAGAAAGCGATGAAGACCAAGGGCTACGTCATCGAGATAAGCGGCCATGCTGACGCTTCGGGCAACGCCCAGCGCAATCGCGCATTGAGCCAGCAACGAGCCGATGCCGTAGTGCGCTACCTTCAAGAGAACCATGAAATCCCGCTACGCCGAATGATCACGCCTTTCGGTTATGGGCAGATGCGGCCTGCGGCTGATAACGACACCCCGGAAGGACGCCGCCAGAATCGTCGAGTCGAGGTGAAGATACTCGTGAGCCGCGGAATGGCCGGGTCAGGCCAGTAGTCGGAGTATCAATATCTTGAGACCCCGAACCGCCCCCTGGGAGCGCAGGCATCCCTGCCTGCCTCTTCGAGCGCGCCAAGCAGGCAAGGATGCCTGCGCTCCCAGGGATACCCTTGATCAGAGTTTCTTGAGAAGTTCCTTCCACCGAACCCACGCCCCGTCACGAGCCTTCTTGTTTGCGTCTTTCATTGCTTTTGCTTCTGGGGTCGCCTCGCTGGCAGTCGGGTCTTCGCCGGCACGCATAAAGCCGTGCCCAGCGCCTTCATAAGTCACCGGCTCGTAAGTCTTGCCGGCCGCTTTCATCAGCTCCTGGCTCTTGGGTATAGTCTGATCCACGCGAGCATCGTTTCCACCATAGAATCCATAAACCGGACACTTGATCTTCGCGATCGCCTCTGCGCTATCCGGGCCCGTGCCGTAGAAGACAAACGCCGCCTTGAGGCTTGGCCGGTTAGTCGCCAACCGAAAAGTCTGGGTGCCACCGTAACAGAATCCGGCCACCGCGACTTTGCCGTTGCAAGCAGGCAGCTTCGCGACGTAATCGGCCACGGCATTCAGGTCGGCAGTGATTTGATCGGCGGGCAGGTCACGAATCGCCTGGCCAATCCCGCTGCGATCGAGCTCGCTAGACCCGCCGCCCTTGGGTCCCATCCCCGAAAGCAGATCGGGCGCGATTGCGATGTAACCAGCCTCGGCGAGTTGGTCGGTCAAGCTGCGCACCCAATCGCTCATCCCAAAGATCTCGTGTATGACGATTACGGCAGTCGCTTTGTTCTTGACCTCGGGAAACACGAGAAAAGAATTCACGTCGCGTGTGCCGTTCTTGACCTTCACCCATTCCTGATGGCGCGGCGATTTATCCGCGCGCTGTTTTGCCCAATCCTGCTCGACCGCGTTGAAGGCCATGTGCTCCGAGTGCTGATCGCGAGCGGCAGCAGAACTCTGCGCGAGTGCCGGAATGGAAGCTAGCAGCAGCACCAGCACGGTAACAATCATCATCGCTTTTCTCATCTTATCCTCCATCAGAAAGAGTTTTCAGCTCAAGCGCCATGGCGGTTGTCCGTAGTCCGTGGTCAGTAGTCCGTAGCTACGGACCACGGACTACGGACCACGGACTCTCTCTCGGTGCTACTTGACTCTCTTCGCCGTGAACTCCGCTGCGGGTTGGTCACTCCCTTCGCGCTTGCGGGTCATCTTGATTTCGTCGCCCGAAACCTTGCCCGTGTAGGTCAACTTGATCGAGTTGCCCTGCATCTCGAATGACTGAGTGAAGGAGATGTCGTCTCCTTTGATCGTTCCATCCGAGATCGGAGTATCCCCCTGCCGGCCCGAAACCGTGCCAGTGAGCTTGCTGCCCTCAGCCTTAAAGTTGAAGGTTACCTCACGAGTCTGGCCGCCCTGTCCCGGAACTTGAGCGACCCATTTGCCATCCACATTCGCAGCCCAGGCCAATGTTATCCCGGCAAGTACCAAGACCGCTGAAAAAATCACAATCCTGTATTTCATTCGAAATCCTCCGTAACTGAAAGTGTCTCCTCCTCGTGGAGGGATCGTTCTGCGGAAGCCCTTCTGAAGGATTCCCTTTCGCAACAAGTGTGCTCCACTGAACGGGAATTCCGGCAAGCGGCGCGGCATCGAATCCGTGGAAGAGTCTATGACCCAGCCACCGTGACAATCCGAGCGACGAAACAAGTACGCCTTGAAAGTAGATGCGATGAACTTCGAACCATCCGGCTTCGCGCTTCCACAACCTCGCCTTGCTCAAGCTTCCGAAGTTAATACTACTCGTCGGCACGTTCTGGTTTCAAGATAGTGAGTCACTCGCCCTTCAAGTGCTTGATGTCGCCGAGCAGCACCGTCTCGTGCCCTTGCGGATTTACCTTCTCGTAGACCTTTCTGAGTATTCCGGCGGGATCTACCACGAACGAGGTCCGGTCCCAGTACATCGTGCCTTTGTACTCGGACTGGCCGACGCCGCAGGCCTTGAGCAGCTCGGCGTTCGTATCCGCGAGTAGATCGATCGTGAAGCTGAACTTGTCACAGAAATTCTTGTGCGAGTCCACGTCATCCTGGCTGACCCCGACGACGTTGATGCCGGCGGCGTCGAAATCGGACTTGGTTGCAGTGAAGGACTTGCCTTGAATCGTACAGCCGGGCGTATCGTCCTTCGGGTAGAAATAAACGACAAGCCACTTGCCCGCGAAATCGCCGAGGCTCACGGTCTTGCCGTCCTGGTTTTGGAGGGAGAAATTTGGAAACGGGTTTCCTGCTTCAAGCATTTTCGGTTTGTCCTTTCGTCACGTGTTCTCGGAACTGGTAGAGTAGCACGATCAGCCATTACTCCGTCAGTCGGCGGCACCGGCCTGCGCGGACTGGCAATCGATATTCCCGGGACTTCGCCGTCAGTGCTTGCCGCCTTCAGCAGCGCGTCTCTGGATTCCTTCCGGCGACACGTCTTCGATATGCGTGGCGATATACCAAACGTGGCCAAATGGATCGGTCACCCCGCCGCTTCGGTCCCCGTAGAACTGGTCCTGCACCGGCAGCAGTTCTGTCGCCCCACAAGAGATCGCCTGCTTGAACACGGCGTCGACGTCCTCGACGTAGAGATAGATATGCACGGGCGAGCCGCCGCGAGACTGTGGGCTTTGCCACGCAGGGTAATCCGGGTGCTCGTCGGTGATCATGAACGGGGAATCGCCGATCTTGAATTCGCCGTGCCTTACCGCTCCGCTCTCGTCGGTAATGCGCTCGAGTTCCGTCGCGCCAAAAGCCTTTTTGTAAAACTCAATGGCGCTCGCCGCGTCCTTCGCTATCAAGTAGGGCGTCGCGGTGTGGTAGCCCTTTGGAATGTGATTGACTTTGTCTGTCATGAATCTCTCCTCTTTCGTTGATATGGTCTCTCAAGTCCGTAGTCCGTAGTCCGTAGTCCGTGGTCCGTGGTCCGTAGTCCGTGGTCCGTGGTCCGTGGTCCGTGGTCCGTGGTCCGTAGTCCGTGGTCCGTAGTCCGTGGTCCGTGGTCCGTAGTCCGTGGTCCGTGGTCCGTGGTCAGTTGGTTCGCTTGAAATGAGAACTGCGTTCCGTTTGACTACGGACTACGGACTACGGACCACGGACTATGCCGGTGCGTCCCTGATGTGAGTGGCGATATACCAGACGTTGTCGAACGGATCCGATACGCCCGCGACGCGGTCCCCGTAAGGCTGGTCGGCAGGCTCGCCCTGCGATGCCGCGCCCGCTGCGACTGCGCGCCGGTACAAGCCATCCACGTCCTCCACGTACATGAAAAACGTCGTGGCCATCGGCTGCCATTGGCCGTGCGCCTCGCCCATTTCAATCATCGAGTCGCCGATCATTACCGTCGCGTGGTGAATGACGCCA
Source organism: Blastocatellia bacterium (assembly GCA_041497455.1). Classification (GTDB taxonomy): domain Bacteria; phylum Acidobacteriota; class Blastocatellia; order UBA7656; family UBA7656; genus Onstottus_A. The sequence goes on from JBGQGO010000366.1 coordinate 5,773, forward strand.
TCCGGCGACTGCGCTCGTGATTTCTCTTCCGCGCCAAACGCCTGCTTCAGGAAGTCGATCATGCGCGCCGCCCCGCGAGGATGCAGAAACGGCGTCACGGTGCGAAGACCCTCAGGCATGTGCCCGGTCGCTTTGTGAGTCGCGATGTACCAATGATTGCCGCAGAGGTCCTTAACGCTCGCCTCCCGGTCTCCGTAAACCTGATCCAC
>JBGQGO010000367.1:0-5978 GCA_041497455.1 Blastocatellia bacterium
CGTTCTCGAAAACGCACGCGATGACCGGATGGCGACTGGGCTTTGGGCTCGGGCCGAAGCCGTGGATTCAGTCGATGCTCAAGGTGCAGAGCCATTCGACCTCGAACGCAAATTCGATGACCCAGAAGGCTGGCATCGAAGCTGCGATCGGGCCGCAAGACTCGGTGCGTGCGATGATCGGAGAATACCTGCGGCGGCGCGATTGGGTAGTTCCGGCGCTGAACGACATCGAGGGCATAGAGTGCTCGATGCCTGAAGGCGCATTCTACGTGATGCCGAATGTGAAGCGATTGCTTTGCGGGCGGGTGCGCGACTCGATCGAGCTTTCAAAATTGCTGCTGGATGAATCGCGCGTGGTTGTGACCGCGGGTTCAGCTTTCGGGATGGAAGGCTACCTCAGGATCTCGTACGCCAACTCACTTGAAGCGGTCCAGGAGGGCGTGCGGAGAATCGACCAGGTGGCGAGGGCATTGCTCGAAACATGAATGCGACAGCGGCCGCCGCGCCTTTCCCGAGAGACTGACGTAACCCTCTTGGAATCGCCGCCAAACGTGATTGGTGCAACGAAACGGTCTGGCCCCTGGCCGGCAAGGGAGCGGGGAGCCCGTCGGCACTGGCGCGCGCGAAGCGAAGTACCGGTCACTGCCTGCCGTCTTCAAACCCCGGGACCTGTCCGATCAGAACTTCGTGATGCTTATATCCTGATCCCCTTCTTCTCTGAACTTCATGAAGAAGAAAAAGGCAAAGCAGACTAGCGCGGCAACCAAAAAGACCCCGCCGAGAATGAGGTCCGTTCTGTCGGTCGTGCCCCGTGCCGTGTACATATACTGATAGATAAACCAAGCCCCTGCCCCAAGGCCGACTACTCCCACAAACAAAAGCGCATTCTTCATGGCCCCTCCAGTCAGAGATAAAGCCTCAGATTATGGCTTTCAACTGCGGTGCGTGTGGATTTCTACTGCTCTGCGAGTCCGATTATACACGAAATCCATTTGTGTCAAGAGCCCGACCTATCAGATTCGCCGGAGAATCAGCCGCCTTCGAAATTCAGGGACGCTGAAACAGCGACGGGCTCCGGTTCTCTTGGATCATTTCGCTAGCAATCTCATAGACCTCGTCAGCCGACACATAACTCCGCGATGAGCCCCGCGCAATGCGATGAGTTGTTGACGACGCAGCCGTGGTAGAGATCGTATCAGCGATCTCGATGACCGGCGTGCTCAGCTCTGACGCGATTTGCGCGATCGCCGGCTCATCGGTGATCACGATGCTCGCGCGGGCGATCGCTGCTATCAGTTCCAGCGCGCGCGGCTCGGTGAGCTTGATTGCTCCAGGCGGCAGCAACGCGCTCAAGGCTCGGGTGAACGCGTGATCCGAAGGCTCATCAGCCGCAACTATTCGCGCGTTAAAATTGTTCGCGAGCCTCGTCCCAATCTCTCCGAATGCACTGACCGGCCAGAAGCGCCGACTCTCGGGATTCGAAGCGTAGAGCAAGACTATCAGCTCGCCTCCGCGCGAGCCGCTGCTTGCAAGGCGATGCTCGAATCGCGCGTCCTCTTCAACTGGCGGCGTGATCCCGAGCCGCCCGTCATTCATCTCGACGCCGGCCTGTTGCAAGACGTCCGCGTAATCTGAACGAGTTGAGCGGCCGGCAGAACGGGACCCTCTGCCAAGGTCCAGCAGCATGCCTATCACGCGAGGAAGCTTGGACGGGGTGAACACCCGAGCTCGCAATACCAGGCGGGAGACGATCTGCGTTTCAAGGCTCGGTGAAAAATCCAGGACCACATCGAATCTGTAACGGCGTGCGCCCCGGACCAATCCCACGAGTCTCTTCAAAGCGCCCGCATGTCCGCCGTCCGAGGGCTTGACGACGCCGAGCGAGACGGTGTCATCGACGAGGCCGTAGGCGCTTAACAGCTCGCACGTTCCGCCCGGTGCGGCAGCAACAAGGAATGTCTTTGGATATGAAGCCCGGAGCGCTCTCATCACAGGGAGCAGTGCGAGCGACTGCCCGAACGGCGACATGTCTATTGCGAGTATCGAGCGGGCTGAGTAAAGCATGAACGGAAAATTATACAGCTTGACTCTCTTATGCGTCAGCGTGGGCGTCGGGCATAGCTTACGACCGGCGGCACAAAACTGATTGACATCTCCGACATCTCCGACATACTCGGAATCTGATTAACAAGGTGCTGGCCTTTTCATATTTCAGCCAGCAGTCCGATCACGGCCGCCGTATCGCTAAGATCGGCAAGAAGAACGTCGGGAGCGAAGTGTACCAACTGCTCGACGGTGTGCTGACCCGAGGCAACCGCCAGCACTCGAGCGCCGAAATGACGTGCGCACGAAATGTCGCGAGGCGTGTCGCCGACGATGATGAATCGATCCGGCGTGAGAGCTTGCCCAAGGTGAGCGTTGATTCTTTCTGCCGCGACCGCCGGCAGGTGATTGCGTTCCTCGTCGTCGCTGCCGAACGCGCCACGGACATGGAAGTACTGCCAGATTCCCGACACTCGCAGCTTGGCCTCCGCGAGCTTCTCAACGTTCCCGGTCAGTAAGGTCGTTAGGAATCGTGAATCGACCGAAAGCGCTTCCAGCAAGTCCCGCACGCCGGGACAGAGTCGAAAAACATCTCCGGTGGATGCGAGGTGATTCAGGATTTCGACAGTCGCGGCTTCGACCCGCGGCAGGCGCTCCCGTATCTGCCCGGGCGTGATGCCTTCGCACTCGAGGGCTTCGCGATAGATGGCCAGATCAGTCTTGCCGGCAAAGTCGACTTCGCTGATTCGCCCGCACGTTCCGAAGACGTCTAACAGCATCGCGTGGATCAGTCCGCGATACTCGCCCCGGCGAACGGTCTTGATCAACGTGCCGTCGATGTCGAACAGCACGACGCGGAGGTGGTCAGTCCATTTTCTATTTTCCATTTCTTATTTTTCATTTGTCATTGCGAGATCGGTCAATGACAAATAGCAAATGGCAAATAACAAATGGCAAATCCTCCCTCCCGAGCAGTGATGACTCAAACATTAAATCGGAAATGAGCCACATCGCCGTCCTGCACGATGTACTCTTTTCCTTCGAGCTTCAGTTTGCCTTGCTCGCGGCAACGCGCTTCGCTGCCTAGTTCGGCGAGGTCTTCGAATCGAGTAACTTCGGCTCGTATGAACCCGCGCTCGATGTCGGAGTGAATCACGCCTGCCGCCTTGTGCGCGGGGGTCCCGCGTTTGATCGACCAGGCGCGGCATTCGTCTTCGCCCGACGTCAAAAAGCTGATCAAGTCGAGCAGCGAATAAGCCGCGCGAATAAATCGGTCTCGCGCGGGTTCCGTGATGCCCAGGTCCTGGAGAAACTCGCGCTGCTCGTCGGGCGCGAGCTGGGAGATTTCCATTTCGACCTTGCCCGACATCGCGATCGCGCTGAGCTTCTTTGCTTCGGAGAGTTCCTGGATTTGCGCAGGCACGCCCGCTCCCACCGCGTCCTCCGGCTGGTTCAACAACAAGAGCAACGGCTTCAAGCTCAAGAATCGAAACCCGGCGATTAGCCCGAGGTCTTCGTGCGTGAGTTCGACATCACGGAGGGGGTGTTCTTCTTCAAGCGCGGACTTCAGCCGCTCCATCAACTCGCCCTCCCGGACCGAGTCTTTCTCCTTCTTCAACCGCGTTATTCGATTCTCGATCTGCACAAGATCGGTCAGCATCAGCTCATCGTCAAATGAGCGTATGTCGCGCGCCGGGTCGGCCGCTTGCGAGAGCATTGGATTGTCGAACGCGCGCACGACGTGAACCAGCGCGTCGGCCTCGCGCATGTGTTGAACGAGCTTCGGGTCAAGACCTGATTGGGCTTGCTCGGCGTCTTCGGCTTGCGGACCGGCCACGTCGACGAAACTGATCTCCGCATAAGTCTTCTTCTTCGGGTTGAAAATCTCCGCCAGCTTATCGACACGATGATCGGGGACTTTTATCACCCCGACGTTAGCCTTCTCACGCGCGCCGTAACCGCCAACTTCAGCGGTGAGCCCGGTGAGCGTATTGAATATGGTGGTCTTTCCCGACCCAGCGAACCCTACCAGTCCAACTTTCATTGTTCACCCTTTGTCGTCACGCATCGAGGACGACAGATTTACTATTTGTTATTTTCTATTTGCGATTTGCAATTTGTCATTGACAAAGCGCGCAAGTGAAGAATGACAAATAGCAAATAACAAATCGCAAATAGAAAATAAAAAATCAGTCTTCATCCTCCATGCGCAGGTCTTGCCCCGTCATTTGCTCCGGCTTCCGCAGCCCGAGTATCCCCATCACAGTCGGCGCGATGTCCTTCAGCGAACCGCCCCCGCGCAGCTTGCAATGATGGCCGTCGATCAGAATTACCGGCACTGGGTTAGTCGTGTGCGCGGTGAATATCTGCCCGGTCACCGGATCGATCATCTGCTCGGCGTTGCCGTGATCAGCCGTGATGATCACCGTCCCGCCTTTGGCCCGCGTCGCGTCAACCACTCGCCCGAGACATTCGTCGATGACCTCGATCGCTTTGATCGTTGCTTCAAGGTTGCCCGTGTGCCCAACCATATCAGCGTTCGCGTAGTTCATGATCACCACGTCGAAGCGCTCGCTGCCAATCTGATTCACGACTTCATCAGTGATGCCGTACGCGCTCATCTCAGGCTTCAAATCATAAGTCGCAACCTTGGGCGACGGGATCAGGATTCGCTCCTCGCCCGGAAACGGCGGCTCGACTCCGCCGTTGAAAAAGAAGGTGACGTGCGCGTACTTTTCCGTCTCGGCTATGCGAAGGTTCTTGAGCCCGGCATCGGCGACCACGTCGGCGAGTATCTGATCGTGATGCCCGGGCCCGAATGCGACTGGCAACGAGAATTGGCGGTCGTAATAGGTCATGCACGTGAACCGGATTTCCGGCTTCGGGCCTCGATCAAAGAAAGTGAAGGCGTCTTCGGTGAACGCGCGAGTGATCTGTCTGGCGCGATCCGAACGAAAGTTGAAGAAGATCACGCTGTCGCCATCTTGAATTGTTCCCGTAGGCTTGTCGCTGTCATCCACAATCACGATCGGTTTCACAAACTCGTCGGTGACTCCGTCGCTGTAGGATTCACGAATCGCCTCGATGGGATCACGCCGCGCGCGGCCTTCGCCGAAGCGCATTGAGCGATAAGCTTGCTCGGTCCTCTCCCATCGCTTATCTCGATCCATCGCATAGTAACGGCCGACGACCGACGCGACTCGCCCGACGCCGTATTCGTGCATCTTGTCGATCAACTCGGCGACGTAACCCGCTCCCGAATCCGGCGCAGTGTCGCGCCCATCGAGAAACGCGTGCACAAACACTCGCTCCACGTTTCGCTCTTTGGCCATTCGAAGCAGAGCGTACAAGTGCTCTTGCGAAGAGTGCACGCCTCCGTGCGAAACCAATCCGATCAAGTGTAGAGCCGAGTCGCGACTGTTGGCGTGTTCCATCGCTTGAATGAAAGCGTCGTTGCGAAAGAACTCGCCGGTTTCGATAGCGTGATCGATGCGCGAGGTATCCATGCGGACTACGCGCCCGGCGCCGATGTTCAGATGTCCGACCTCGCTGTTGCCCATCTGACCGGCTCGCAGACCGACGTATTGGCCGGAAGCTCCGATGAGCGTGTTGGGATACGTCTTGTACCACTCATCGAAATGAGGTGTGTGAGCAAGGGCGATCGCATTGCCTTCTCGTTGGGCGGAATAACCGAACCCGTCGAGAACTATCAAGACAAGAGGGGTGTTGTTGACTTTGGTCAAACCAGAATTGTCTCCCTCAAAGAGAAGCTACAGATTACAGGCGCGCGCATAAAGCGTACAAGTTGCCCACCAACGCTGTCTTTGCGTCTTTGCGAGTCTTTGCGGCTTCGCGCGAAACAACCGTAGCAAGAGACCGTTTCGCGCAGAGACGCAAAGACCCGCAAAGAACGCGAAGCTCGTTTGCGACCGTAA
>JBGQGO010000368.1:0-5976 GCA_041497455.1 Blastocatellia bacterium
ATTGAGACCTGCGAGATCGCAGACCTCGGACGCGCCGACCGCTTCATCAGCCACCGCGCAACCTCGACCATCATAGGACCGAAATCAAACAAAGAGTTCCTCAACAAGAAAATCGCCGAGCTCCGCACTGCGCTCATGTTCACCGACAACGCTACAGAAAAAGCCCAGCTCGAAAAGCGACTGGCCTTCTACTCCGGCAAAGTCGGCATCCTCAAAGTGGGAGCTGCAACCGAGTCCGAAGAGCGCGCACTGCGCTACAAGGTCGAGGATGCGGTAAACGCCGTGCAGTCCGCCTACCGAGGCGGCGTGGTCTGCGGAGCTGGCATTGCCCTCTCCGAGATAATGACGTCAAGCCCAATGCTGAACGCGGCACTCAAAATCCCGCACAAGCAGATCATGGACAACATGGGGCTCGACCCCGTGGTACTGAAGCCGGGCGAGGCGATCAACGTCGTCACCGGCAAGATCGGCAAGTTCATGCAGGTCGGCGTGATCGACCCCGCAGACGTTCTGATCGCAGGCGTCGAGTCGGCCGTGTCAATCGCATGCCTACTATTAACCACGGCTGGCCTTATAGTCGAACCGCCAGCGAAGCCTAAGACCGAGTAACAACATCACAAAACCATGACCGACAAAATACCAACACCATTCGAGCAGTTTGTCGATAGCTTCGAAAAACTCATCCGCGCAGTCGTCCTTGAAGAGATGGCGACGCGAGGCGTGATATCCGCGAAGCCCGACGAGTACACCGCCGCAGTCGAAACGGCGCGTAAGGAAATAATCGCCAACCTCACGGCGCAAGACGCCGAGGCGGCAAAAGAATAATCATATGACCACCACATTCAAAGTCCTGACCGACGCAGCCGTGCAAGCGGCCAACCCGTACTACAACGGATGCACCGCGACGGCCGACGCGAGAGTATTCAAGCTCGCCAACGGGACCCGCTACATCGCCGCAGTCTCCGGCCTGTCGAAAGAGAAAAAAGAGTATTACGAGTCCATCATCCTTGGCGATGACGCCGCAGCGTTTGCATATCTGCAAGCCGCCTGCGACTACATCGTCGTCAACGGTGCGTGGCCAGCAATCTAACCCTATGCAAGATCCCGACGTCAAAACTGAACCCGAGTGCGCCTACCTGCGAGCCATGATTGACCCGCTGATAGTCCATCCGTGCGTCGTCGTCCGCAAGCATGACGACAAGGGCATTCTGCTCACGATCGACCTGCACGCAGAGGACATGGGACGCGTGATCGGCAAGAACGGCAACACTGCCCGCGCTCTTCGCCTGCTCATGCACCAGTTCGGTAACACGATCAAAACCAGCGTCGCGATCCGCATAACAAAATCAACATGAACCTACGAATCGAAGACATCAAGCCCGCGCCTAACAACGCGAAAGAACACACCGACAAACAGCTCAAGAAAATAGCTGCCTCCATTGCCGAGCTTGGCTTCGATCAGCCTGTGGTCGTCGACAAAAACGGCGTAATCATCATCGGACACGCCCGCTACATCGCCGCAACAACACTTCTTGGCTGGACTGAAATCCGCCTCGGCGTGCCAATGGCCGCCAAAGGCGAACGGTTCATCCCCGTGATCCTGCGCGACGACCTGACCGATGAGGAAGCCGAGACACGGCGCCTGAACGACAACCAGCTGAACGCGATGACCGGCATCAACATGGACATCGCCATTCCGATCCTCAAAGAACTCTCGCTCGCGCACTTCGACCTGACCGGCTTCGACAAAAACATCCTGCTCGAAACCAAAGAGGACAAGCCCGACCTCTCCATGAAAGGATCACCGCGCTCAAAGCTTGGCGACCTCTACGAGCTGGGACCGCACAAACTGCTCTGTGGCGACGCGACCAAGACCGAGGACTACGTGCGACTGCTCGGCACTGACCGAGCGCGCATGGTATTCACCGATCCGCCCTACTCAATCGACTACAGCTCCGGCATCAGTTACGATAGCGACAAGTTCGGAGGCACTGGAGGCCGCATCTTCAATGATGACAAAACACCCGAAGAGGCCCTCGTGTTCTACCGCGCCGCACTGGCGCAAATCCACACATTCTCAACCGAGGATGCGACGCTGTACTGGTGGTACGCCAACCGGCTGACCGAAATCAACATGCAAGCTCTGCGTCACACGAAATGGCACTACAGTCAAATCGTGATCTGGCTCAAAAACTCCCTGATCTACTCACCCAGACAGCTCTACCACCGCATCTACGAGCCCTGCATGGTGGCGTGGAAGGAAGGCGGCAAGCACTACCAAAACCTGACCTTCTCCACCTACACCGAGCTGTGGAACCTCGACAAGAAAAGCTTCGCCGACTACCTCGACGCGTGGTACCAAAAGCGCGACAACACCAGCAAGTACATCCACCCCACGCAAAAACCTGTGCAACTGGCCGAACGCGCGCTCAAACGATCGTGCGAAGAGAACGACATCGTGCTGGACGCCTTCGGCGGGTCCGGCTCAACCCTGATCGCCTGCGAACAGCTTGGTCGACGCGCGCGATTACTCGAGCTCGATCCCAAGTACGTCGACGCCATCGTCGGCCGATGGTGCAAATATATTGATGATCCCAAAGTCGTGAAGAACGGCGAGGAGATTCAATGGGCAGTATGAGCTACACACCAACCACAATCGAAAAGCCGAAGCGAAAGTGGCAAAACCTGCTCTTCCAAAAATGCCCAAACTGCGACACGCGCCTCGAGCCAGCAGGTAAGTTCTTGATGTGTCCGAATCCGCACCCGAGCGGTGACGCAAACCGCAACTGCTTCTTCATCGCCAAGACCAAGGCGATCGAGTGCATCCTCGACGCGCATCATCCCGCAAACTACTGCCTGAGCGCGTACCAACGAGAACACCTCAACGAGGCTCTACAAGAGAGCGGACTTATGGCATAATAAACACATGACTGACCTCTTCCTCGCACGAAAAATGACCCCTGTCGCCGAACCGAAACCCATCGGCCGACCCAGCAAACGCACACCCGAGCTACTCACGAAACTCGAGAACGCTTTCGCCATAGGCGCAGACGTCCGGGCAGCATGCGCTTACGCAGGAATAACAACAAAAACCTACTACGAATGGATCAAGGATGATGCCGAGTTAAGTGACACATTTGACGAGCTTCGAGAAAAGTTGCCTCTCAAATCCCTGCAAAATGTCGCACTCCGCATTCACGGCCAAACGATGACCGCAGACGGTGAACCGATCGGCGACATTGACCTCTCGAAATGGCTGCTTGAACGCAAGAAACCTGACGACTTCAATCCGAAGCAAAAGGTCGAGCACTCCGGCGGCATCGACGTGCCGCAGGCCGACACCATCGAGCATAGTCCCGAGGAGCTGGCGGCGCTTGAAGCACTCAAGGTCGCGCGTCGAAAGCGCATCGAGGACGCCAGCGATAAGATTAAAATGCCGTAAATACGCCATATTCTGCCTCCCGCTGTCGGTACGGCAACCAACCGGCAACCAGTGGTTGCCGTGCGGTTGCCATTCCGCCGCTGAACCTAACCTAAGAGAAGGGAAGAGAAGATAAGGGAAGAGAACCTAACCTACATACGCACATGAAAATCAAAAACGAAATGCCTCCAATGTGGAATAGCCTCGCTCAAGCGTTCAAAATCAACCCGATGCACGCGATCTTCACTTACGGCGACACCATCTACAACCCGAGCGGAATCGACCTCGATGCACGCCCTGACCTGATCGCCCACGAAGAGGTCCACGAAAAGCAACAGACCGCAGACGGCATGACGCCCGAGCTGTGGTGGGGCAAGTTCCTCCGCGATCCGAAGTTCCGCATGGAGCAGGAAGCGGCAGGCTACGCCGCGCAGTACGCGTTCATCTGCAACCACCCCGACAAACGGCACCGCGCATCCGGCCGTGAGCAACGCTTCAAGGTGCGCTGGCAGCTGGCCGGAAGTCTCGCAGGCCCGCTGTACAATCACTGCATCGGTCACAACGATGCCGAGGCTCTTATCAAAAAACTAAGCGGAATAAAACCATGATCACACTACGCGACACAATGGCGAAGCTCCTCGAGGAAGTCGACCCCGACATCAAAGAGCTCATGCTCTCCGACAGCGATACGGCAACCCATCCGGGCGGCCTGAAGTATCGAGTATGGGAGCTCGTCGAAAGCCCAATGCTCGTCGTCCTCGAATGGCAAGCCATGCGGGACCGAAAAAAGCATGGAAACATCAAACCAAACTAAATACGCCGATGAGAAGCGCGAAGCGTCCGTCACCGACATGGGCGTGTGGTTCGACTCGACCCGACCCCAACTCGTCACCGAAAAAGGCGAGCCGATCAGCTTCGACAAGCACCAGTTCCTGATCGACATCTACGACGACCAGAGCAAAAACCTCGTGGTCATGAAGGCCGCCCAGATTGGCATGTCGACGCTCGAAATCTTCAAGAACATCCGTGACGCGCAGACGCACCGCATGGACATCATCTACACCTTGCCCTCCGACGCTGACGTCGGCGTGTTTGTCGGCGGCAAAGTAAACCGCATCCTGCAAAACAATCCGAAGACTCTCCTGCCACTCGTCGCCGACAAAGACTCGGTCGAGCAAAAACAAATCGGCAAGAGCATGATCTACTTTCGAGGCACGTGGACGAAAAAGAGCGCCATCATGGTCACGGCCGACCGGCTCGTGCATGACGAAAAGGACAGCTCGAAACAGGATGTCATCGCCGACTATCAAGCCCGTCTCCAGCACTCGAAGTACAAACAAACCCACGTGTTCTCTCACCCGTCAACTCCTAACAACGGCGTCGACGTCGAATGGCAAAAGAGCGACCAAAAAGAATGGTTCATCAAATGCCCGCACTGCCAGCACTTCCAATACCTCTCATGGGACATCGCCGACCCGCGCAAAATGTCGATCGACATGGAGCTCCGCGAGTTCGTCTGCAAAAAATGCCACGGCATCCTCGACTGGCATGCCCGCGCCAAAGGCCAGTGGATCGCCCGCAAAAACAAAAAGAACGCGCTGTGGAGCGGCTACCACATCAGCCTGCTCATGGCGCCGTGGGTGACCGCTGCCGAGATCGTCGATAAGTACAACGATCTGAAACAGACGATCGACTATTTCTACAACAAAGTGCTCGGGCTCCCCTACGCCGGAAGCGGCAACTCCGTCCTGCGCGACAACATTCTCGGCAACGTGACGACCGAACGAAACTCATACCAAGGACGCCTGATCATCGGCGTCGACACCGGCATCAAACTCCGCTACGTCATCGGCAACAAGCAGGGCCTCACGCAATACGGCGAAGTCGAACACTATGTGCCGGACGAGGTGCTCGGTGTACCGCTCGACAAAACGCTCGAATACTTCCTGAAGAAGTTCGAGAACGCCGTCATGGTGATCGACCAAGGCGGCGACATCATCGGCTCACGCCTCCTGCAAAAGAAGTACCCCGGGCGAGTCTTCCTATGCCACTACAACCAAGACCGCAAAACGCAACAGCTGATCCGCTGGGGCGAAAAGGACGAGTACGGCAACGTCATGGTCGACCGCAATCGCACGATCCAGCTCGTGCTCGACCTCTTCCGCGAGCACCGCATCAAGCTCTACAACGGCACCGAAGCCGACTGGTACGACTACTGGATGCACTTCTCCCACATCTACCGCACCAAAGAGGAAGACAATCTCGGCATCGAACGCTACAAGTGGGAACGCAACGACCGCGACGACTGGGTCCACGCGACGGTATACTGGTACGCAGGCATCGACCGATTCGGCGGGACCGGAGCCGTCGTCATGCCGTCGCTCATGAACGAGGAGATGACCCGCTACCCGAACATCGAGCCCGACAACACGGTGCAATTCGATCCCAACAAAACATTCAAAAACGCAGTCGAGAAGTCGCTCGACGCGAACGATCAGGACGAGGGCGATTGGCGCAACTCTTGACCTGTGTATAAAAAAAGAAAAGTGCTATAA
>JBGQGO010000369.1:0-5956 GCA_041497455.1 Blastocatellia bacterium
CCTTTGCTCTTTGCCCTTTGCGTTTTACTGGATATTGAGGCTCACAACAATCGGCTCCCTGGTGCGCACGACCTTAAGCGCGATCGTACCATGCTGAGCCGCGAGGAAAGCTTGGAGTTGAGACACGTTAAGCAGCGCTCGCTCCTGCGTACCAATTATTACGTCGCCGGCCTTCAGCCCTGCGCGCTCTGCCGGGCTGTCTTTGGCGACCTTAGACACAAGTACGCCAGCTCTCGCATGAAGGATAGCCGCGAGCTGAGGCGTCAACTCGCGCGCGGTGAATCCGACCTTAAAACTGATTTCTCGGATTGGCGCCTCGCCAGTCGAGTTGCCCGAAGGGTATTCGGGTCGAGAAGCGGGCTGCCCGTCTCGGGTCGGTGGACCGGTGTTCTCGGGCCCGAGCGCTCGCAAGTCATCGTAGATCCGTCTTATTTCAATTTCCAGCTCGCGGATCGCTTCGCTGGTCTCTCTGGAGGGCGGGCTCTTTTGATAGCTGCGGAAGCTGACCTTGAGTTCTTCGAGCCGCTTTTCAAGTTGATCGCGCTCGGAGAGTTCAGGTTGCAGGCCCGTGGCGAACGGAGCCATCAGGTATCGGGGCTCCGTGTTAGGCCGCGGCCCCAACACAGCTTTGAGTTCTACAGGGTGATGATCTCTTATAGCGCGCAGCTTGACCGGTTGTCCGGCCGGCAGCGATGAGAGCAAGGCTCCGAGGTCAGCAGTGCCTGCGATATCAAAATCGTCCACTCGCGTGATTATGTCGCCGAGGATAATGCCGGCTTGAGCCGCGGCGCTTTCAGGCGTAACCTCACGCACGATCACACCGGCCCTGCGCTGCAGACCCAAGACTAATATGTCCGCGTCTGAAAGCTGCGCAACGCCTTCGCCCTTTACGCCGAGCCAACCGGCCGGCACATTGTCATTCCTCTCGATCACGCGCTTCGCGACTGTGTCTCGTACGAATTCGATTGGGTAAAGGTAAGCTCGCCCGAATCCAGCGTATTGCGCAATCCCTACAACCAGATTGTCGGGAGTGACTACAACACTGCCGTCACTGCGAGCCAGCAAGCTGTCGGATCGCAATGTTAACGCGCCGCGCGCTCTCGAGTATTGGCTGCCGACCATCACGTGACCTTGCGAAACCGCAATCGACGGCGCCAGGTAGACTTTGTCGATGACCGATTTTGCTACGACGTCGCTGCTTAATATCTTCACCGCCGCGCCATTCAAAAGACTACCTGGGGCGGCGATCTTAGGTGTCGTTGCTTTGAGAAACGCTACGTCGAGCACCGCGAACCCAGTAGCGAAATCAACCCCGATCAATTTTGCTGCCAGGGTTGTTCCGTCGCCGGTCGTGACAGTTAGCTTGTGCTCCTTGTCCTGCGGGTCCAGATTCGTGAGCCGTGTGACTACGTGGCCCCGGTCATCTACGATGATGCCGGTTGTGACGTTGTAAATGTAGCGCGGAGCCGTCCCCGCGACACCAACCCTGAGCTTTTGTTGTTCACGCATGAGCTCGACCATCTTTTGAAGGTCGATCGTGTGAACCACGGAGACCGCCCAGGGCACACTCGACTGATTGGCCGCCGCCGGAGGAGGCTGCGACGTTTGCGCCAGCGCAGCCGACCCGAAGACCAGGATAATGATTGCTGCTGCACTTCTACTCATCAAGCTTGTTCCCCACCAACGTCAATTCAAAAGGACGTACCCACATTGCGCACGGTCCGCTGGCCGGCGCTCACATACAGAAGCGGCTGCGCTCCAACGCTCACGGTGGGCAACTGAACATCCATGTCTCCGTTACGCCCACGGACCAAAACGACCCCGCCATCCTCAGCCGTCAAGTAGCCGGCCGACGCCGCTCTGCCAACGACGATATCACTTTGCCTTACTCTCGCCGGACTAGAGGAACCCGCATACTGGTGCCCGCCGGTGGCGGCGACAACGGGGCCGGGTGATGCGCCGACAACATCCGGCGCCAAGGGCGCACGCTCGCTCGGTTTTGGCGTCGGTATGGTCACGACCTCGCCTAGTTGTGCTCCGTTTGGCCGCTTGGCGTTATCCGAGAATAGACCCGCGTACTGAGCCGCAAAGACGATAACAACCAGGCCTGTGGTTGCCGCACCGAGCCGGAGGAAGCCGGGTGAACCAAGCCACCAAAACGAGCGTCGAGCTTTGACTTCCGCGAGCCTTGTCTTCAGCGTCGCGTCGAAGTTGATCGGGGCGCTGACGCGCGTGCCCGCGGCCACAAGCTCTCTAAGTGCGGTTCGCTCGATTGCGAAGCGTTCGCAATCATCGCATTGGCCAATGTGCTCGGAGACATCGAACGGAAGCAGATCAGGCTTCTCGGCTTCGTCGATGCGTTCCTTGATGTATTTACAACCGTTCATGTTTCACCTTTTCTTCAGATGTAGGCGCTCAGTTTTTCTTTCAAAAGATTGCGAGCGCGATTGATTCTGGACTTCACGGTTCCCTCGGATAAGTTCAACGTCTGAGCTATCTGGTCGTAGCTTAACCCTTCAACATCTCGCAGGACGATGGCCGCCCGGTATTTCTGCGGTAACGAAGTGATCGCGCGGGCGACAGCGCGGCGGCGCTCGTTTTGAATCAGCGTCTCGTCCTGAAGCATGTTCAGATCGGGTGGATCGATCTCAATAGCCTCACCGTCGTCGTTGGTGAAGGGCGAGAATAGCGAGACGGTCTTCCGCCGCTTGCGCCTTCGAAGCTCGCTAATCGCCAGGTTCGTTGCGATGCGATAGATGTAAGTCGAAAAGCTGTAGTTCGCCTGGTAGCGCGAGGCGCTCGTGTACACGCGTATAAAGGTTTCCTGCGCTAGTTCCACGGACCTTTCGTAATCGTCAAGCATCCGGTAGACGAAATTGGTTATCGGATTGCGGTACCGGCGCACTATCTCCTGAAACGCGACTTCATCGCCGTCGCGAATTGCGGCTAGCAGTTCGTGATCACTTGCTGCTTCTACTGATCGGCTGCCGCCTAGTTCAATCGCCTGCGCCTGGTGAGTGACTGCTGCCATTCGGCCCGTATCTTCCTCTTGGGGTTTTATTACGGCTCCATAATTATACCCAGATTGATCACGTCTGAGTAAGCACAAAGTTCCGGAATGTTCGCATTAAGAACATTTGAAGGCGTGAGTGCTGTTCGAATGCGTTGGTTGACAACCAAGGTGCCACCTATATAATGAATATCTTTTGCGCAAAGCAGAATTCTTTGTGATTATGGTAGTAAGGTCAGGCCGCGCTAGTCCTGGCTCGATCCAGATTCGGGGATGAACATAGTAGTGGCTCAGATCAGCGAGGATGAGGGGCTGAATGTCCACCATCTTTATCCGGAGGGCGACCCGGGTCTGGCAGGGGGGGAGGGTCATCTGATTGGGCAATGCGAGTTGACTCTGCGGGCCACCCGCGCCGACAACAAGGTGGAGCTGATTGGCGGTGTGAACGTGGTTGTGGAGTTTGAGTGCGACCGCTGTCTCACTACTCTATCCATTCCCGTTGAGGCATCGTTTGATCTCCTTTACGTGCCTCCGATGGGAACTGGAGATGAGCACGAACTGGGTGAGAACGATCTCTCGTTAGGCTTCTATCAGGACGGTGTCATTGATGTCGACGACCTCGCGCGCGAACAGATAGAGCTGGCTTTGCCGATGGCTCGGTTGTGCTCTGAAGAGTGCCGGGGCCTGTGCCCCGAGTGTGGCGCGAACCTGAACTTTGGTGAGTGTGCTTGCAGCGAAGATCAAGGGGACATGCGTTGGGCCGCACTGAAGGAATTGAAATCCAAACTGAACTGATAACCAGGAGTACATAATGCCAAATCCGAAACGGAAACATTCAAAATCGCGCACCGGCAAGCGCAGGGCGCACGACCATCTGACTCCGGCCGCGGTGGGGAGCTGTCCCCATTGCGGAGAGCCTCGCCCGCCGCATCGCGTGTGCCCAAAGTGTGGCTTCTACCGTGGGCGCATTGCCATCGAAATGAAAGAAGAAGAGTAAGGACTTGCGGATAGAAGATCGAAGCTCGAGGATGGCAGTCCTTCCCTTCGATCCTCGATCTTCTATCTTCTATCCTCAATACGGCTATGCTTAAGATCGCTGTGGACGCAATGGGAGGCGATTACGCCCCCGCGAGCGAGGTCGAGGGCGCCATTGAGGCGGCGCGCGACCTGGGCGTCGGCGTCATCCTGGTCGGGCGATCTGAACAGATTCAAGCTGAACTCGACAAGCATCGCCGAAGCCGCGCTCTGGGCGGCACGCCCCGCTCCTGGCGGAGCTCGAGCATCGAGATAGTCGACGCCCAGGAGGTCATCACAATGGATGACCCGGTAGCGGCCGCTGTGCGGCGCAAGAAGAACAGCTCGATCCGCGTCGCAGCCAAGCTCGTCCGCGATGGACAAGCGCAGGCCCTGGTTAGTGCGGGCAACACAGGCGCAGTCATGATGACCTCGAAGCTTGTCATCGGCGCGCTTCCTAAAGTAGATCGTCCGGCTCTTGCGGCGGTGCTTCCAACCCTGACCGGACATGGGACGGTCATACTGGATGTTGGCGCAAACGCAGAATGCAAGCCCGCGCACCTTTATGACTTTGCCGTGATGGGCTCGCTATACTCGAGCGTCGTTGTCGGCGTGACCAACCCGCGAGTGGGTTTGCTCTCGATCGGTGAAGAAGAGATCAAAGGCAACGACCTTACCAAAGAAGCTTTCAAGTTGCTCAAGAATTCATCGCTCAACTTTGTTGGCAACGTGGAAGGACGCGACATGTACACGGGTCAGGTAGACGTTGTCGTATGCGACGGCTTCACTGGCAACGTCGCGCTCAAAGTCAGCGAGGGCGTCTTCGAGTTCATAATGCGGCTGCTCAAACACGAGCTGAAGGCGTCTATTCAAGCGAAGGCCGGGGCGATGTTGACCCGGCCGGCCTTTCAGAGATTCAAAGAGAGACTCGACTATGCCGAATACGGCGGAGCGCCGCTGCTGGGCATAAAGGGCGTCGCGGTCATATGTCACGGCCGGTCGAACGCCAAGGCTATTCGTAATGCGATTGCTGTCGCGCGCACCTATTGCCTTGGGGAGGTTAATGGCAGAATCGAAGCTCAGTTGGGCGCGGCGATTGTGGCGAGCCACGACGGCCACAGATAGTCCATAGTCCGTAGTCAGTGGTCCGTAGTCCGTAGTCAGTGGTCCGTGGTCCGTAGCCAGTCGTGAGTTAGGATTTGGTCGCTTGATTGACTACGGACTACGGACCACTGACTACGGACTACGGACTACGGACTACGGACTACGGGCCACGGACCACGGACTATGCGAACAGCGTTCATATTTCCAGGCCAGGGCTCGCAACAGGTCGGAATGGGCAAGGAGCTGGCAGAGTCGCAGCCAGTTGCCCGGCAGGTCTTCGAAGAAGCGGATCGCGTACTCGGCATCAGATTGTCCAGCCTGTGCTTCGAAGGTCCTGATGAAGAGTTGAGGCTGACGGTGAACACGCAGCCGGCGATTCTGACTAGTTCGATCGCGGCTTTGAGAGCGCTAGAAGCTAGAGGGGCGCGAGCCGATTTTGTAGCCGGCCATTCACTTGGCGAGTACACGGCGTTAGTCGCCGCAGGGTCCTTGAAGTTTGATGACGCGCTCGGAGCAGTCCGAAAGCGCGGGTTGTATATGCAGGAGGCTGTGCCGCCCGGCGAGGGCGCAATGGCTGCGCTGATTGGCATAGACGTTGAAACCGTCCGCTCGATCTGCGCCGAGGCTTCGAGTCGCGGCGTTTGTGCTCCGGCGAATATCAACTCGCCAAATCAGACGGTCATCGCCGGGCACAGACCAGCGGTCGAACGCGCGGTTGAATCGGCCAAAGCGAAGGGCGCAAAGCGCGCGGTGATGCTTGCGGTAAGCGCGCCGTTTCACTGCGAGCTGATGAAACCTGCCGCCGAGAGGCTCGCCGCGTTGTTCGAC
>JBGQGO010000370.1:0-5956 GCA_041497455.1 Blastocatellia bacterium
CGCCGATCCCGCCGTGTCAACGGCTCACGCGATGGTTCGCCTCGAAGGCAGTGTGTATACGATCAATGACATAGGGAGCCGCAACGGCACGTTCGTCAACGGGGAGCGAGTCGCCGAGTCGCACCAACTGAGTCACGGTGATGTGATCGGAATCGGGCTCTCGAAGCTGACCTTCCGGCTGAGCGAACACAGCGAAACGAGCGCGATCGAGCTCGACGTCGTAGCGGCCGCCTCCAGACCCGCTGTGCCTCCTCCCTTGACTGAAGAGTCGCTCGCACTCGCAGTCGTGGCCGCCGGTCTTGCCACAAAGGGTGATGTCGATCGCGTTCGCAGCGACGCGAAGGGCCACCGGGTTTATCACGCGCTTATAGAAGAGCGACTCGCAAGCGAGGACAGCCTGCGCGACTTGATGAGCAGGACCTTTCAGATGCCGGTTATCGATCTGAGCACTTCGCCGATTGACGAAGCAGTAGTTGCGGAGTTCCCCGCCGGACTCGCACGCGAGCATCACGTATTCGCCGTTTCAAAAGAAGCGGAGGCGATAGTCCTCGCGGTTGCGGATCCGACCGATGTTGAAGTCGTCGAACGCGTAAGGCGTGAGGTCCGTTCGCCGCTGAGCATCCGCCTCGCAACTGCTACGCAGATACGCGAGCAAGCGGACCGGCACTACGCACCTAAGCTTATCGGCGTGCTGCCGTCGGGCGAGAAGCTCGAATACGTGATCGACAAACACGAAGTGGAAATCGGGAAAGCCGCGCACAACCACATCGTGCTGACCGATCCGACGGTGAGCAACACTCACGCGATCGTGATGGCTCGCGAAGCCGGCTACACCATTGTCGATCTAGGGAGCCGAAACGGCACATTCGTCAACGGCGAGCGGCTCGGTTCGCAAGCGCACACACTCAGACACGGTGACAAGATTCAGTTGGGGCAGACAGTGCTTACGTTCAGGAACCCAGGCGAGACGGCTGCGAACATGACGGCGGTATTATCCGGCGAAGCTCTCGAAGAAGTGAGAATACGCGCGGGAGTAGCGGAAGGCGGGAAGCGCGATACCGGAGAAACAGAGAAGGCTGCCGGTCCTTCCTTGGAACCCTCGCGGCCCCAGGCTGCTGCTCTGGCGGAAATCTCGCCGCCTGCCGGCGTAACGCCGGCGCAAGCTGATTCGGACGCCATCGCCGCCGACGAAACTTCCGAGGATGAAAAGGGCGGAAAGAAGAAAAAGAAGAAGAAAAAGAAAGGTGGCGACGAGCGGATGAGAGCCGCCTACATCAGCGGGCTGAGTCGAATAGTGGCTCAGGTGCTGGGCGTCGTGCTGGCCGTGATGCTGGCGCTATACGTCAACAACTCGATGCGATCTGGCTCAGACAAGCCCGCCATCGAAACCAGCTCGAAAGGCAAAGCTAAAGTGAAGCTCTCGCTTCCGAGCGCCGGCACGCCGTTCCAGGGCGGCACGTTTGAAGCCTCGGGCGCCGTGTACGTTCCCGGAAGCAACGGCGTCCTCATTGTGGACGACGGCAGGCCAGGCGAAGTTCTGTGGATGCAAGTTGACGAAGGTGGGCGGCAGGTTGGCCCGGTCAAACCGATAGCGCTTGGCGTGACGGTCGATGATCCGGAAGGCATCACATCGGACGGAACCTACTTCTACATCATAGGCTCCCAGTCTCAGCCAAATGCGGGAGAGCGGAATGCGCTCGTAAGGTTCGCTTTTGACGCAGCGAGCCAAAGTGTGCCGAAGGCAGAGGCCCTGACGAATCTGCGCGACTTCTTGATCGCAAACGTCCCCGAGTTGAAGGGCGTCCCCGAGAAAGGCAGCGAAGGCGGTCTAAACATTGAAGGAATCGCGTGGGACTTCAAGCGTGGGCGTTGGCTGCTTGGACTGCGCTCGCCGCTCAAAGACGGAAGCGCATTCATCGTGGCCATCAAGCTGCGAAACCCAGCCGGCGCATTCTCAGTGGACAATCTCCAGCTTGCCGAACCGAACGCCATGCCGTTGAAGCTGGCCGGGCTTGGCGTCCGTGACATTCAGTACGACCCGGAGTCGAACTCATTCCTTGTCATTGCTGGGGCGCCGGAGCATCACGAAAAGAGCGAGTTCACTCTGTGGGAATGGAACGGCGCCGTGGAACAACCCGGATCCGAGTCTGCGCTTCGCAGGTTGCAGGACCTCGACCCGAAGATGAAGCCGGAGGGGATAACTCACGTTGAGATCGGCGGGCGCAAATTCATCCTCGTTGTCGGCGACTCCAGCGTATACTTCAAGCTCGACTATGCCGAATCGCAATAGCAGGCCACTTCTGCAAACTTTGCAGAAAAAAGTGTTGCGCGTAACCCTTCACTGTACTAAGATCATCCGCGTCCCCTTCTTTTAGAAACCAGCTTGCTTCAATTTGGCTGTGCCCCTACACGGGAATTCTACTCAGGTCCTCTTTCGTCGAGTTGAGCTATTCGTCAAGCATGGAGTTCAGGCTTTAGCTTGTCTGCTTTCGACACCGATCAGCCTGAATGTAGGACTCTGAACTTCGTGAACCGACTATCCAGTCTCCGGGAACAGGACGCGCCGTGGAAGCGAGCACACTCACAATCTCAGGTCTAAACTTATGACCGGACTGAACGGGACGCCGCTGACTCTCACTCAGAATCGACCCGCCAAAATACTCATCATCGACGATGAGCCCAACGTTCTTTCAGCGCTCTACTCTCTGCTGAGCCGCGCGCATCACTGCAAAACCGCCACCAGCGCGGTTGAAGCTATCGAATACCTGAAGGAAGAGACTTACGACCTGGTTTTGTCGGACATAATGATGCCAGGAATGAGCGGACTCGAGTTATTGGCAGAAATCACCAGGCTCTCTCGGGACACCGTTGTCATCCTCATCTCAGGCAACCTGAACATTCAAAGCGCAATTGAAGCCTTGCGCCGCGGAGCATTCGACTATGTGACAAAGCCGTTCAATCTTTCCGACGTCGAAACCGCTGTCCAGCGCGGGCTTCGGCACCACTGGCTGCTGAAAGCCAATCAGCAATACGAGGAGCACCTCGAGCATCTCGTCGATCTGCGCACCAACGAGTTGACCATCGCAAACACGAATCTGAACTCGACTCTCGAGAAGTTGTACCTGAACTATCGCGCTACGCTCCGCGCGCTTGCCGCCGCGCTTGAAGCGCGCGACGTCGAGACCAAAGGACACTCTGATCGAGTGGTTTCTTACTGTTTGCGATTGGGCAAGCAGATCGGGCTGAACGGCCGCCAGCTCATCACTCTCGAGAACGGCGCGCTGCTTCACGACATCGGGAAGATAGGCGTGCCCGACGGGATCTTACTCAAGCGCGGCGCGCTGACTGAAGAAGAATGGAACTATATGCGGCGCCACGTGGAATATGGCGCGCAGATCATACGAGGCATAGATTTTCTCGAGGGAGCTTCCGAAATCGTCGCCCAGCACCACGAGCGTTACAACGGTAGCGGATATCCCAACCGGATGGAGGGCGATCAGATATGCCTGGGCGCTCGCATATTCGCGGTTGCCGACGCCGTGGATGCGATGACTTCGGACAGACCTTACCGGGCTGCGCGGTCTTTTGACGACGCGGCGGAAGAATTGATCCGATGTTCGGGTGCCCATTTCGATCCGTTTGTCGTTGATGCATTCACGGCGCTGCCGCTAGATGGATGGCGCGAGATACGCCAGCTTTCAACCGAGCCCGGATTGGTTATGAAGGATGCCAAAACCGGCGTCTCTATCCGCTACTCGGTCCTTACGATGTCGGGAGACCGGTTGGCGGGCGAATGGAGCAGATGAAAGAAACCAGAAAGGAAAAGACAAAAGGGTGAACCTGTTGTTCTTATGACACTCTCTTTCACAAAGCGATTCTTCCCGACGCGCGAAGAACAAACGCACGGCTGCACGCTCATCGACAAGATCGCGGCTCTCGCGCAGTCATCGACTGACCTCAACATAGCGCTGCGCTGCGCCGCAGACGAGATCGGCCGTACGCTCGGTCTGGAGCGCGCAGCCATTCTCCTTCGACATGAAAGCGGCATGAGGCTGGCGGGAGACTATTGCGCGAGCGGCATAGGCCCAGTCCAGAGGGAGAAGCTTCGGCAGCTTGACATCGATATCACACGGGAACTGGGCACGCAGATTCCCATCATTGAAATAGCCGACTCCAGGTCAGACCCGCGAGTGAGCCGGCGGCTCGCGCCCGCGGCGAACCGGGCGGAAGAATTCGCCATCAGGTCAATCCTGATCGTGCCGCTTGTGATCGACTCAGAAACCACTGGAACAGTGCTTCTTTATCAGGGCGGCAAGCGGCGGTTCTCTGCTCAGGCGAAGCACCTCGCTCAGGCTGCGGCGTCTACGCTGAGCCTGACCATACATCACTTCCGGTCACAGGAGAGAGCCCGAGGCGCGGCCGACCGCGAAGCGCTCACAAACCGGCTGCTCACTGCCATCAGGAGCACGGTCGGCGTCGATGAGATTCTGAAGGTCGCCGTCGACGGCATCGGCGTTACTTTGAAAGTGACCCGTGTCGTGATCTACAAGCGCGGCGGTAGTGACTCGAACAGGGATTCCTGTTTCACGGCTCGAGCGGAATACCGATCAAGCGTGCTGGTGCCGAGCCTGCTCAACACCGAGCTTGACCTTGAAGGAAGCCCGCTGTTGGCCAAGTTGCTTTCAGGTCACGTAATAGACGTACCCGATACGAATCAGAGCGACCCTATCGTGCGTGCGATGTCGGTGCGGCTCGGTGTGCGCGCGATGGCCCTAGCGCCGATCAGCTACAACGGGCATACCGCAGCCACGATAGCGCTCGAGCAGTTCGACAATCCACGCGTGTTCTCGAAAGACGAGATCAAGCTCCTGGAACTGGTCACGGAACAAACCGCGGTGGCGCTCTATCAGGCGGAGCTGTATCGCGAAGCGCAAGAGGCGGCACGCCGCGACGCGCTCATCAGCAAGATCAGCTCGGCCATTCACAGCTCGCTTGATTCGGAAGCGGTACTGCGGGCGATCGTCGACGAGCTGGGCGTGGCGCTGTCGGTTTGTCGTTGCAGGATGGCACTCTTCCCGAGCCCGCTGCCGGAGATGGTGCCCGTCAACCACGAGTACGTGGCCGCGTGTTGCTCCGGCCGATCCTCCCTGTTGCCAGAAATACAAACGGTAAACAACCCATTCTTGCAGTCGGTTCTCTCGCAGGAGAGTCCTGTGGCCGTGGGCGATCCTGCAAACGACCCGCGCTTCGCGCCTTTGCGTACTCGCCTCGAAGCGGGCAGCGTTAAGGCGATTCTGACGACTGCCATTCGCGTCGATGGGAAGCCAATCGGCATCCTGAGCCTCCATCACTGCGACCAGCCTCACAAATGGACGCGGTGGGAATCCGACCTGGTCAAATCGGTCGCCGATCAGGCCGCCGTAGCCATCCGGCAAGCCGAGCTCTACCGCGAAGTGCGCGAATCGGCCCAGCGCGCCTCCCTTGCAAATCAGATCGTCGCATCCATTCGCCGCTCGCTGGACCTGAACGAGACTCTGCAGGTGGCCGTCGAAGAAGTCGGCCGCGCTCTGGGCGCGAATCGTACCTATTTCCGCAAGCTGGCCGGCAACGACAGCATGATAGTAGCCGAGTATCTCAGCGACCCGGGCCTATCCCTGAGTCACGTGCGCGCGTCAATCAATGACTACATAACCAACTACTTGCTCGAGACGCGACGCACGTTGATCATAGACGACGTGCGCGCATTCGCAGCCGCATATCCGGATCTCGCATCGACTGTTTCCGTATGGCAGGTCGAGCCGATGAACCTTTCGCAGGTTGTATGTCCGATATTTGTAAATGGCGAGTGCTGGGGCGGACTCTCAATCAATCAAACGGACCACATTCGCAAGTGGACCGCCAGCGAAATAGCGCTCGTTGAAATGGTGGCCGCCCAGGTCGAAGTCGCAGTCAGTCA
>JBGQGO010000371.1:0-5934 GCA_041497455.1 Blastocatellia bacterium
CGAGGTTGGGCAGCTTCGGGCCGAGATCGAGCGACTTCGTTCTCTCGTCGAGGTAGGCGCCAAGAGCAGCGACCGAAACTCACCTCAAATATCACAGGCGGGACTGGACGCTGCGGCCGGAGTGGAACCGAACAGCCAGGAAAACAAACCAGCGGACAAGCAAGGTGCCCTCGCGCATGAGGCGACCAAGGGTCAGGCGAAGGGCGCACCGCAATCGACCGCCACGCCCGAGCATCCTCGCGTCGCCCTGACGTCGAAAGCGCAGGGCGGAGACCTCTCAGGCGCGGGAAACCTTCTGCGGACCGACCGGATAACGATAGGCGGCTACGGCGATTTTCAGTTTCGCCAGTCTTCGATCAGCGAGCGAGCTGATGGCGGCGGAACACCGACATTCCAGAACACGCGTATGGTCTTGGGCATCGCCGCCGTGCTTGCGGAAAAGCAGAACATTCTTTTCAATTCGGAGATCGAATATGAGTTCGGATCGCACGAAATCGACATCGAGCAGGCATACGTCGAGTGGAAGATGCGACCAGAGTTCGCTTTTCGCGGTGGCATCATCGTGCCATCGATTGGCCGTTTCAACACCTACCACGATTCATATCTGAACCTGACTACGATCCGGCCTCTGATAAATCAGTTCATCGTCCCGACCGCCTACCGTGATGCGGGCATTGGCGTGCGCGGGAGGCTCAAGCTTCCTCATAAAGTGAAGCTGACGTATGAAGCCGACGTCGTGAACGGAATGCGCGGCACGAACGACGAAGACGAACCAACGCCATTCTCGCGGCTGCTTGGCCAGTCGTCGGCGTCCGAGCCAGGTCTGTTTGCTTTCCAGGCGCAGGATCGGAGAAAGGCTGTAGTCGGGCGGATCGGGCTGTCACCCCTTGACGGCTTGGAGATGGGAGCGTCGATCTACAACGGGAGGTTCAGCAGTCTCGGGGAACCGGCCCAATCGGCGACTATTCTCTTCCTGGATGGCTCGTACCATCGCGGCGCCTTGGCCATCAGAGGTGAGTATGGCCGGTCAAACATAGTCGGCGGGATCCCTCGCAAGAGCCCCGCTCCGCCCGTTGTTGATCCAAACGACCCGGCGAGCGTCTCCGCTCTTGCGGAGTTTGTCGCCGAGCGTTCTCCGGGGCAGGACGGTTTCTATCTGGAAGGTACTTACCAGTTCTACCCGCGCGCGTTCCAAGAGCGTTTCGACGAAGGCTCGTACATAGCGCCGGTTTTTCGCTATGAAGTCGCGCGATTGGACCGCACGATACCGAACTTCTATTTGAACCGCTCGCGCGCGACAGTCGGATTTAATCTCGCGCCCTCGTCGACCCTGATCTTCAAGTTGAACTATCTATTCAATCATACATTCGGTCCTGTTCCGAACGTTCCGGCAGGAGTCGGCGGCGCACTGTTTGGCGCAAGCCCGCTTCCACACCGTGCTTATGGACGTAATGGATTCACCGGCTCAATCGCGTACGTGTTTTAGGCGACGGATGCTGACTAGCAGGAAAATGAAGCTCTTTCTAACGCTCGCATATATCGCGGCGGCGGCGGTCGTCGCATTAGCAAAGCCCGCGTTCATGGATCGATACAACAACGATCCATATTCGAAGGCTGATCTGCGCGGCAAATGTACGGTCTGTCACGTCGGCAAGGGGGGCGGGGAACGAAACGAGTTCGGCGAAGCTTTTGAGGACGCCGGCTACCGCATCACGCCAAAACTACGAGGGAAGTTCCCGGAGCTGTTCCTACGCGAACCGCGATAAAGACGGTTCCGCGTTCAGCTCCTAGGTTCCGGGTTCGGGGTTCAGAGTTCGAGGTTCAGAGATCAGAGTTCGCAGTTCAGTTGGAGAGACGGGGTTAGTAACTTCCAAAGCTCAGATGCCGCGTGTTCACGAAACCGAGTAAGCGGGCCTTGAACTCTGAACCCCGAACCCGGAGCCCAGAACCGGCTGATGTTTTGCTGGCTTGATCCGCTTGTGTATAATCTTGGCGATTCCAGCCGGACCGTTATGGAACGCGAAGAGAAGAAGATCTTCCAGGAGCATCTCAAGCGCGCAGGGCTCAAGCGCACGACTCAGCGCGATTTGATCCTCGATGTGTTTCTAGATACCGAAGGGCACGTTTCCAGCGAGGATTTGTACTCGATCATCAAAGCCAAGGATCCGTCGGTTGGGTTCACGACCGTGTATCGCACATTGAAGCTCCTTAAGGAGTGTGGCCTGGCTCGCGAGCTCGAATTCCACGACGGGCGCATGCTGTACGAGCACGACTACAAGCACACGCATCACGACCACTTGATCTGCACCGGCTGCGGCGCGTTGATCGAGTTTTACAACGAACAGATCGAGCAACTGCAAGATGAGATCGTTCGACGCTACCGATTCAAACCGCTTCATCATAGCCATCGAATCTTCGGAATCTGTGCCGACTGCCAGAAAGCTCAAAAGGCCGCCGCCGCAAAGGCCCGGGCTTCCACGAAATAGAACTCGTTGTGCCCGTAGCTTCGTCGCGCGAATGCCGGTTCAACAAGTTGCTCACCCGCAGCCGCGGACTCTATTATCTACTCAACTGTGAGAATGCTGATGAGTGCAGCGGTGCATAACAAGAATCCACTAGCGTCCACCGCAGGAGAAGATCGGAGCCTCAGCGAAGTTCAGAGATTCGCGTCGCGGCCCCAATTTACTGTTCGCCACACCGTAACTGCGGACTGCGAGTTCCAGCCGCACTCTCATTCAGCGTTCACCGTGACTGCCGTGCTCGCGGGACGGATGGCGGCGACAATCGGCGAGCGCGCGTTTGAGTTGTCGAGCGGAGAAGTCGCGCTGACCAACGTCGGCCAGAGCCACTCAGCTCACGCGTTGGAGGTCGAGTTTGTTTCAATCGGGGTGAGTCCGGTTTTGGTGAATGAGCTAGTCACCGAGATCGGACTGATGCGCACTTCGGCGGACATAGTTTTTCGCAGTAGCTTCATAACAGACGAGACGCTCACACGATTGGCTCGCGCCATAGTGAGCGAGATGTCTGCTGAGCAGTTGGGGCATGCGGCCATGCTCGATGCGCTGGTGCGTCAAGTTCTGATTCATCTGCTGCGTTGTCACCTTACAGTGAGAAAGTCGGATCAGATCGAACTGTCGCGCGCCGGACCGGTCGACCGCCGCCTGCGGCGTGCGATTGAGTTCATGCACGACAACTTCGGACGCGAGATTGCGGTCGAGGAGATTGCTTCCGCGGCGTATCTTTCGGAGTATCACTTCGCGCGGTTCTTCAAACAAATCAGCGGCGTTACGCCTCACGTCTATCTGGCTAACCTGCGGTTGGAGCGCGCCCGCAAGTTGCTTGTGGAGACGGCGCTTCCCATAAGCGAGATCGCGTCGCTGGTCGGCTACCAGAGCCAGAGCCACTTCACGAAGATGTTCAAGTCGGTCACCGGTGTTACTCCGCGGGTTTATCGTGAAAGCAGCAGGGAATCGTGATGATTGTTTGTTCCGTGAAATCCTGCCAGTGACTTTCTGAACCGAGCTTCACAGTTGCCGAACGAATTGTTTGATTAGGTCGAATGCGGGGTTGTTCCAGTCCCAATAGCCTGCCAGCGCAGCTTCGCCCAGCCGCTTGTCGGGCACGACGTGCGAAGCGAGCCACGCGTGAACGCGCGCCTTTGCTATGTTGTCCGGCCGACGTCCGTTGTTTTCAACGCACCGCATGAACCCATCAACGCATGGCATCGCTAAGTCCCCAGCGACAGACGCCAGGCAAAGGTCTTCAAGCATTCCGCTCTGCTGGCAGTCGGGCAAGATGAACACCCCTACCCTCGGGTGCCCGGCCGTGAATGTGCCACTTGTTTGAGGCGCCGCCATCTGAGCATTTCCCAACGCCGCGCAAACGCTCTGAAACGCCGCGTTGGCGTCATTGTCCGCATCGCGCGTGACGCCAACCGCTGTAAGGTTTGCGAACCCTGGGCGTTTTGGGAGGGTAGCAACGTAATCGTGTAGCTTCGTCTTGCCTCTGCATTGTTCGAGTTGGACGTCGGCGATATTGAGTTGCTTTAGAAGGGCTTCGAAGAAAAAGACTTCTTCCTTTCCCTCACCAACCAAAAGCTTCGGCTTGGTGAGCGGCTGAGGTGCAGTGGGCGCCAACGGATTTGCCGCCTCGGGGACGACGTTCGGATCAGCCATCACCTCACCTCCAGATTCATTTCAAACGAGGTCTCGAGAGAGGGCTTATCATAGGTTACGACGTTGATTTCATCTTTGACCCGCTCAAGCCTGTGCAGAGCGAGATCGTAGTCAGCTTCAGACGCGAATGCCTCATGCGCCGAGCGAATGCACTCATAGCTGTGAGTCGTTGCAAAGAATTGCAAATCCTCCTCCCGCGCAATCGCGGCGATTCCTTTCCAGACCTTGGACATCGCGCTGTAGTGAATGCCGTTTTCGATCTCGTCAATCAACACGATCTCGGACTTCGCTACGAGGATTTCGGAAAACAATCGCAAGAGACGGGTGAATCCCTGGCCGAGCTGGGTGGTTGGGATCAAGTCATCCCCCATTCCCACATCGGCATAGACCAGGGGTTGGCTGCCGAGTTTCAGGTACTTCAAGTCCTGAAGACGTGGCTCAATGACCTGAAGCAACTTGACCACCTTCTGTTCTCCACCGCGTTTGGCAGCGATGCGATTGAAGTACTCTGCGTCTTCTGTTGGATTTGAAGCGCTGGTAGAAAAAGTAATGAGCTTCGGCCACACTGAATCGGCCGGCCTCGCGCCACCCGAAGCGCCATTATTCCTTGAGGCAGTGCTGCACCCTACATTCCTTCCATCTTTGAAGTAATCGAGAGAAAACTCGGCATCCGTTGCCTGAATCAGCTTAACGCGGTAAGTCCCTTTACCAACAGCTTCGATTTCTATTGGCCTCTTTCTGTTCTTTTGGTTAAACAACCACAACCAGAAGTTCTCAAATTCGTCTCCAAATACCGGCGCGCGGCCGCGAGTTTGATCTATGGCGAAGCTGCTTCGGAAAGCCGAAGGAAAGTCCTTAAAGCTACGGCCTGCAAAAAGCAAATACAGAGCCTCAAGTAGTGCAGTTTTACCCGAATTGTTTTCACCTGCGATGAGATTGACTCGATTCAACGAATCAAGTTTCAGGTCTTGAAACAACCGAAAGTTCTTGATGTGAAGAGTTTTCAACATGGCTGCCCTACCTCCAGCACTCAGCCCCCTTCTTGCACTTGTATGGGGACTCGTGCATCTGGTCGCCATCACTTTAGCGCGAGACCCCCTTACTGGCCAACTTCAATCGGCTTCAATCGGCTTGCTTCCAGCGGCAACACTGCTAAGCCGTCGAACTTCAACTCTCACTTTCTTGATAGCCAGCTTTTGCCGCGTGTATACTCAAACGCGCGACTATCCCGCATCTGTTTGTCACGAACCTTTAGAAGTGTCTACACGCATCCCAAACAGGACCGCTTCCAACAACCGAGCCGGGAAGGGACTGCTGCTCGCAGCGTTCCTGATCTTCACTCTGGCGGTGAAAGCGCACCTGGCAAGCCGGCAAGCCGGCGGTCAGAGCGGAGGCGGGGCCATCATCGGCGTGATTCAAGACGACCGAGGCGCTCCGCTGGCTAACGCTAAGGTGACTCTCACGTCCGGCGACCTGTCATCGTCGATAAGCACGCAGGCAGACGGCAAGTTTGAGTTTCACAACCTCAAGTCCGCCCAGTATCGCATCACTGTCGAAGCAGCCAGGTTCCGCAAAGAAGCGGTAAACGTTACCCTGCGCCCGGACGAGACATTTGCCGCACAGCCCCTCAAACTCACTCCCTCGTCGCTGCACGTCGCGGTGCTTGATGCCGGCAGCCAGCCTCTCGCCGGCGTGACGGTCAGTCTCTACGCCAAGGAGCGGGCTGCGGTCGGCGCGCTCGCGGCACGAAGCGTGACCG
>JBGQGO010000372.1:0-5890 GCA_041497455.1 Blastocatellia bacterium
CAGAAGCGGATTGTCGCGAACTATCTGAAAGACAAGTTCCAGGGCGGTTCGAATCTCAAAGTCTTTTGCGATGACGATACCGTCAAAGTCTTAGCCGGCATTCCCGCAGATCGTTTCGTGACCTCGTCCAGTTCACCGACTGACTCGATCTTATTCCTGGACTATCTCAAAGAGAATCGAGTCGAATACCTTGTGTACGAAAGAAGGGACAGATCGGCCGCAGAGAAACTCTTCCGGGACGTAGGCGAAGAACGGATCAAGGACCATTTCCAACTAGTCGCTTGCACCAGCATGGATCTTCGCCTTTACCGGACAGTCTTCTAGCAGGGTGCGGGAAAAAGGTGAAGTATTGGGAGAGGGTCGCGAAATGATGAGGAGAACGCCGCCGGTCGCGTCTGATATTTTCCCTAGCCCAGGCGTTTACGCCTGGGTTGAAGTTCCAGGGATGTTTGGCTTTCAATGGCCTTTCGCACCCGGTGTGGCTGAAGCCGGCCTGAAAAGCCCGCTGAAGCGGGCTCAATTGATTTATGGCTGCTCGCGACCCCAGGCGTGAACGCCTGGGCTAGGGAAAAGGGTCTTTCAGCAACCCGCTAGGAGTTGATGCGATCAGCTGCGTCATTCTCTTGTTTCCTGCCCTCGACCGGGCGACAATCTCCGTCTGACATGCGAGTTCGTAGTTCGGCCTTCAGGCGGAAGTTTGTATCTTAGTTTTGTCGGCGACACGGTACGAACTTCCGCCCAAAGGCCGAACTACGAACGGACTAATTTCGGGGCGCCGGCTCGAGCGATATGGCAAGTTCTATGAAGAATCCACCGAGGCTCCTTCTCACCCCGGCGATCCTGTGGCTGCTGCTGTTGATAGTAGCGCCGCTAGTGATCGTGCTGGTTGTGAGCATCGCGACGCGCGGGCCTTATGGAAAGACGATCTACGCCTTCACGCCGGCGAATTTCTTGCGTGCGTTTGATCCGCTGTACTTGCGCGCTTACTGGCGGACAATCTGGATCGCGATGACCACAACTTTGCTGTGCGCCGTCGTGAGTTATCCGGTCGCG
The DNA here is from genome assembly GCA_041497455.1 of Blastocatellia bacterium. GTDB lineage: Bacteria > Acidobacteriota > Blastocatellia > UBA7656 > UBA7656 > Onstottus_A. Next base: position 1,054 of record JBGQGO010000372.1, read on the forward strand.
TACTATCTCGCGTTGCGCGCGCCTGAGCGATGGAAGCGCACGCTGTTAGTGCTCACGGTCATTCCATTCTGGACCAGCTTCTTGATTCGGACGTATGCGTGGATTCTTCTGCTCAGAAGCGAAGGCGTGATCAACTCAGCGTTGATGAGCAGCGGTCTGATCGGCGTGCCGCTCAAGCTATTGTATTCCGACTTTGCTGTTCTTGTGGGTCAGGTCTACGGAGAGCTGCCTTTCATGATACTGCCGATCTACGTCGCGCTTGACCGGTTGGATGTTCGGTTATTCGAAGCGGCTCAGGACCTCGGGGCGAATCGGTTTTGGACCTTCGTCAAGGTCACGCTCCCGCTGTCGCGCCCAGGATTGATCGCTGGGATCGTACTGGTTTTCATCCCCTCGCTCGGCGCGTTCATCACGCCTGACCTGTTAGGCGGCGCGAAGTCGGTGATGATAGGCAACCTGATTCAGAATCAATTCGCGCAGCTCAATCAACCGTTTGGATCAGCGCTGTCGTTGATACTGACGGCCGCGGTGTTGTTGCTTCTAGCAATCGCGTTCAAGTCCGGGCTCAAGTCGAACGAGCTTGTGTGATGGTCAGACCTTCCCGCCTAGACTCGGTCTTGCAGGTGCGGCCAAATGCACCGGGCCGCGCGTTGGGCTCGGGCGACTCTAAGATTCTCACCACAGATGTGCCCTCTGCGCGGCTCCGGTGTACCGTGGGGCGTTCTCACGAGACTGCAAATACGAAGACGCCGCGGTCGAGATAGTCCCCAACATCGTGCCAGTTGAACCGCATCAGGCAACTGTTTCCAAGGTAATTGGTCTTCTCAACGGTAGATGGCACCTTCAAGGCATAGCTAAGGGTCGCCGAGGCGCCGGGCGCCAACGTCAGCCCTGAGAATGCCGGTTGGGTTAACCGGGGGAAGCGCGTGTCGACGTTCAGTAGAAATGTGCCCACAACGGGGTCAACGTTGCCGGAACCGACCCAGACATGCGCGAACAGCCAAATGGCCTGGGTTGGGTCTGGGTTGTAGATGCCCAGACTGTAGTTCACGGTGCCTCCCGGCGTCGTCGAGCCCCATCCTTGTGACACAATCATCGGGGACTTGACGCGCTGTAGCTTCCTCTCGATCTCCTCGGCGGTGAGCCCCGTGAAATGCTCGCCTTTGTACTCGCGCTTGGTCTTCTCGATGACCTTTTGAATTCTCTCTACCTGCCCTTTGATCTCAGCGGCAGTTAGCTTCTTGGTTCCACTCTTGCTTGGCATGCTTACACACTCCTTTCGATTTTAGATGGGATTTGAATCAAACGATGGACCGAGAGAGACATCCCAATATCACTCCACGATCTATCCCCCCCACCTGCTTCAAGATTCATCACAGGTATTAGCGGAAGGATACTCATAGTTTCTTTCCCTCATGATTTATAGACGGAATTGCTATAGAGAATTATTTGTAATTCTTGCAGCAATCGTTTTTTTTGGGGGAGAGAACGCTCGCTGACGCATTTCCAGGGATCTGCCAGGTGGGGCAAAAGCAGCTATGATCGGCAGCTTGATTCAGAATCGTTCACTGCGCTCGTTCGATGAGCGCGGAGGCGATGAATAGCAGCGTCCAAGCGAACACTGGCCGTGCAACAGTTGGTTCGGCCTCCGGTCGAGACGGCGACAACCTTTCTGCCAGGAGACCTCCTGGTTACGATGAATGTTCGCTCAGTCGACCGACCTTGCTAGCGGACCGAAGCAGGGCTAGCAGTTGCCTCCGCAGCCTTCTTCAAATACTTGTCGTACCACGCCAGATATCGCTCATAGCGATCCCTCACGTAGCTCGGCCGGGTGATGCCGTGATTCTCGTTCGGATAAATCACCATCTGCGTGTCTATGCCGAGGCTCCTGAGCGCCTGATACATCTGCTGCCCCCCTTGCACGGGTACGTTGAAGTCGCGCTCGCCGCCTAGAAAGAGAGTCGGCGTCTTGATGCGGTCGGCGTGCAGGAACGGATACGAGATCTTCTGGTAAGTCTCCCACGCCTTCGGGTTCCAAGGCGGCCCGATTTCGTAGTCGTACTGAATGATGTATTGATCGGTCCCGTAGAATGCAACGGTGAATGCGGTGCCCGCTCCACTGGTCGCCGCCTTGAAGCGCGTATCGCTCGCGATCGTGTAGTCAGTCAGGATACCGCCATAGCTCCAGCCGCCGACACCCAATCGATCGGGATCGGCAACGCCCATCTTGATGACGTGATCGACGCCCGCCTGCAAATCCTCGACTTCGTAGTGGCCCCAATCGGCGAAGATGGCTCGCGAGTATTTCATCCCGCGCCCCGAGCTGCCACGGTAGTTCACTGCCAACACCGCGTATCCATTCGCCGCGAACCACTGACGCTCGAAGCTGAATGAATGCTGATCCTGTCCGTTCGGACCGCCGTGGATTCGCAGCAACATCGGAACCTTGGCGCCCTTCACATACCCGACCGGATAAGTGAGCAACCCGTGAACGTCGGTGCCGTCTTTGCTCTTGAAGTTGACTTCCTCGGTGGCGGCGATATTCAACTCGGCGAACAGGGCGTCGTTGTGATGTGTGATCTGACGCAACGCGCTGCCCTCGAGCGCGTAAACCTCGGTGTGCTTTGTGTCGCCGCCCGATAGCACGACGGAGCGCGACGCTGCCGAGTCCCAGCTTGATATGACTGTCGGCGGAGAAAGCAATCGCTCGACGTTGCCACCGTCGACATTGACCTTCGCGGGATAGACGGAGCGGTCGTCAGTGACCAGAAAGCGAATCGACTTGCCATCAGCGCTGAAGGTCGGAGAGGAGACGCCGCGGTCAAGCGCTTCCACGGCTTTCACACGCGTGGGCGCAGCGCTTCCGTCGGAAGGTACGAGCGCCAAGTGGCTCATACTATACGCGCCGTATTGTCTCTCTTCGCTCTCGAGGAACGCGATCCATTTGCCGTCGGGACTCCACTCGAGTCGCGAGCGCCCGCCTCGGCTGCTCACCGGCGTCAATTGCTTTTCTGTCGCGCCGGCTTTCGCGTCGGCGATGAACACTTGCGCTGACGGATCGCGATCGGGGTCTTCGGTGTGGTTGCTCATGAAAGCGACGCGGCTGCCGTCGGGCGACCACGAAGGCGCCGACTCGTCCCATTTGCTACTTGTCAGCCGATCCAGCTTCTTCGTCTCAAGGTCGAACAGATAGATGTAGCTATGCCGTCCCGACAGAAGATATCCTTGCCCGTCCTGCTTGAACCTGTAGCGATCGATCACAATCGGCTTCGGAACTTTGGGCTTGGCAGCAGCGCCCGCTCCGGCAGCGCCCGCATCCGCCGAGGAAGGCGTGTTTGCGTCAGCCTCGGGATCGGGATCGCCTACCACCATCGCCAGGCGCTTCGAGTCCGGCGACCATTCGTAGCCCTGCAGGCGTCCCTTCATTTCGGTGAGCTGCATAGCTTCTCCGCCGCTGCGGTCGAGCAGCCAAACCTGATTGCCTTTAACCTTACCGGGCCGCGACGAGGTGAACGCGAGGTATTTGCCATCAGGGCTCCATCGCGGCGAGTTCTCGCTATCCTGGCTCCAGGTGATCTGGCGGTCGTTCTTGCCATCGTAGCTGGCCATCCAGATGTGCGCGTTGCTCTTGTCTTCTTTGGCGTCGATGGCTGATACGACGTAGGCGATCCATTGCCCGTCGGGTGAGACCTGCGGATCGCGCACTTCCCGCATACGAGCGAGGTCGTCGAGCTTGAGAGGACGCTTCGCGGGCTGCTGCGCGGCGACGAGGTTCGTGACAGCAAGCAATACCACCAGAATCTGGGATAGTCGTTTGGCGTACATGGCGTGTAGTTCACCTCCTGAAGTATTCGACTCCACCGGTTTGAAAGCTACGAGACTGGCGGGATTCTAACGAAGAAGGGAATCGACAGCAAGACGACTTCGGAGTGCGGCGGCAACGCCGCCGCTTTGGCTTCCAGTGATTCTTACCGGCGCATTTCGCTAGCAATCAAATCGGTAAGAAATCCGTGCTAATCCGTCGAATCCGTTTAATCGGTGGTCTATGCGTTCGGAAGAATCGCCTTGGTAGTGCCGTATAGACCACGGATGACACTGATCCGACGGATTTGTGCGGATACCACAACCATAAGCGCCGCCGATTGGAGTCATGGTAAAACGTATCAGCGGGCGGCGCAGTCCAAATCAGTTGGCTTGCGCGGTCTGGCGTCTTCTTCCGGCCACGACGAAAATCGCCAACCCAAGGATGTTCGTAATCACGATCAGTCCGCCTATCTTCACAGCGAACATCAACCGGCTCTCAACCTGAATTATTGGAACGATCGAGAGCGCTACGTACAGCAGTGTCATCACGAAGCCTGAAACTGCAGATAGCTTCAACCAGATTGGCGGCCGCGAGGTCGTCCCTCTCAACCCGATCAGCGGGATCGCAAACATCGCGAGATACGTAAGCGCATAAAACACACCGGACGCGTTCCACAACAATTGAAACGCTTCTTGCTTTCCCACACCTATCAGTCCCACAAGCCCCAGCGCGAGCGTCGCGGCGCCTACGAACAGAATCGAATTGACGGGCGTCTTGTGTTTGGCGTGCAACCTCGTGAACCAATCCGGGAGCAATCTGTCCCAGCCCGCAACCATCGGGAGCCGAGTGTTGCCGGCAAACGTCACACTGGATTGCGCTACGCGAATGCACAGCAGAGCCATGATAGTGACCGGTGCGATCGCCGCCACAAACCCAAGCGGCCGAAGGCCCTCACTCAGCACCTGCGGTATGGGAGCTATCAGGTCAATCCGATCCTGCCCGATCAACGCAAGCACGGAGCTTGTGCCGAGG
>JBGQGO010000373.1:0-5884 GCA_041497455.1 Blastocatellia bacterium
GTTGATCTACCGCTGCTCAGGAAGGATTTCATCTTCGATGCGTATCAGCTTTATGAATCGCGCGTCGCAGGCGCCGATGCGGTGCTGTTGATCGTCGCCATACTCGAAGACGAGCTGCTTGCGAAACTGATAGGATTGGCGAACGAGCTTGGACTCGAGGCGCTGGTCGAGGTTCACTCAGCGGAAGAAATGACGCGCGCGGCTCGGGGGGGCGCGTCGATAATTGGAGTCAACAACCGAGACCTCACCACGTTCACGGTTGATCTCGATACATCGATTCAGCTTGCGCCTCTTGCCCCGGAAGGCGCGATTCTAGTCAGCGAGAGCGGCATCAACACGGGTCCCGATATTCGACGGCTGAGGTCAGCGGGGTTCAGCGGGTTTCTGGTGGGAGAACACCTGATGCGCGCCCAAGATCCGGGCGAGGCGCTCAGACGTTTGATCGAAGAAGCCTGATTTGGACTATGAGTCGAGTCAAAACAAAAATCTGCGGCGTCCGAACCCTTGAAGAAGCACAGGCAGCGGTGGACGCCGGAGCCGATGCGCTGGGGTTCAACTTCTGGCCGCGGAGCGCTCGCTATATCGAACCTCACGCGGCGCGCGAAGTGATCACCGGGCTCTCGCCTATTGTGTGCACCGTGGGCGTGTTCGTGAACGAAGAAGCCAATCGCATCGTGGACATTGCCTCGGAGCTGGGTCTTAGCGCGGTCCAGTTGCACGGGGACGAGTCGCCGGAATTCTGTGAGCAACTGGGCTCGATCAAGACGATCAAGGCCATTCGCGTCGGGCAGGACTTCGATCTGAGCTTGATCGAGAAGTATCGAGTCGACATGGTTTTGTTGGATTCGAGCATCGAAGGCAGCTACGGCGGTACGGGCCGAAGGTTTGACTGGCGAATAGCGATCGAAGCGAAACGCCTTGCGCCGATCATTCTGGCGGGTGGGCTCACGAGCGAGAATGTTTGGGACGCGATCACTCACGTGAGACCGGCAGCGATTGACGTGTGCAGCGGAGTCGAAGCCGAGCCCGGCCGCAAAGACCTGGATAAGCTGCGGCGATTCATGGCGGTGGTCGCGCGAGCTAATGCGCTCATTGCGAGCGAAACACATAGTTCGTAGTTCGCACATAGTTCGTAGTTCGGCCTTTAGGCGGAAGTTTGTAATAACTGCGACCCGCGAAGCAGCCTACAAACTTCCGCCTAAAGGCCGAACTACGAACCCGGAAAACCTGAATGAGCAAAGTCGAAAGCGAGAATTCATATCAACAACCTGACGCGGCCGGGCACTTCGGGCCTTATGGCGGGCGGTTCGTTCCCGAGACGCTCATGCATCCGATCGAGGAGCTGATCGCTGCGTATGAAGCAGCGAAGCGCGATCCCGCGTTTCATCGCGAGCTTGAATACCTGCTGGCGAACTACGTTGGGCGGCCCACGCCTCTGATGCTTGCTCAACGCCTGACCGATCATCTCGGCGGCGCGCGAATCTATCTCAAGCGCGAAGACCTCTGTCACACCGGCGCGCACAAGATCAACAATGCAGTCGGGCAAGCCTTGCTCGCGAAGCGAATGGGCAAGACTCGAATCATCGCCGAGACAGGCGCGGGTCAGCACGGAGTCGCCAGCGCTACAGTGTGCGCGTTGATGAACTTGAAGTGCGTCGTCTACATGGGCACGGAAGACATGCGCCGGCAGGAGCTGAACGTCTTTCGTATGCGCTTGCTCGGCGCTGAAGTAGTCGGGGTCGAGTCGGGAGCCCGCACGCTCAAGGACGCGATCAACGAAGCGCTGCGTGATTGGGTGACGAACGTCGCGGACACTTATTACCTGCTGGGCTCGGTGATGGGACCGCATCCTTACCCGGTGATGGTCCGAGATTTTCAATCGGTGATCGGCCGCGAAGCGCGCAAACAGATACTCGAAACGGAAGGCCGTTTGCCAGATTTGTTGATTGCTTGCGTCGGCGGCGGCAGCAACTCGATAGGCTTGTTCCACGAGTTCATCGCCGACGAGAGCGTGCGAATGATCGGGGTCGAAGCGGGCGGCCGAGGCGATGCGCTCGGTGAGCACGCGGCTCGTTTCAGCGGAGGCAAGCCGGGCGTTTTGCAGGGAACTCGGAGCTACGTGTTGCAGGATGAGAACGGGCAGATCTCGACTACACATTCGGTATCGGCGGGATTGGATTACTCCGCGATCGGCCCCGAGCACGCTTATTTGCACGACATCGGACGGATCAGCTATTCCAAGGCAAGCGACGCCGAAGCGCTCGAAGCGTTTCAGCTTTTGGCGCGGCTTGAAGGAATCATCCCGGCGCTCGAAAGCGCTCACGCAATAGCCGAAGTGATCAAGGTGGCGCCTTCGATGACGAGCGAGCAGATCATTGTTGTCAATCTTTCGGGGCGTGGAGATAAGGACGTGAACACCGTCGCGGAGCTTCTGACAGATCGGTAGCCGATCTGCAGGCCGAAGCCCGTGCGGTCCTTCGACAAGCGAGTTGTCGGGCTGCCAAGACACAGAGCTGACTCAGTGCCAGCCGATGAATTGTTGTTTCGAATGTCGAAGACGTGGCATGATTGTGGTGATCGGTGCACTTGCACGTGAATCGACGAGGTGATTCGGTCTACGGTTAACGCGAGATGGAATATGAGAAGAAAGAGAATAATCCTTAAGAAAACGCTAAGTAAGCGACAATTCATAACCCTGTGCAATGAGGTAGCAGGTGAAGCGGCAAAGATTTGGGAGCAGAATCCGCGAATTGACAGGAGGGCTGCACTGCTGAAACGCCTCGTATCAAAACTTCAAAGTAAGCTAGGAGTAAGTTCGGAAAACTTCACCCCTCGTTTTGGCGCGACTCCCGAGGAAACTACGTATCTTTCGTCGTTAGCCCGCCGTGTGTGACACGCTTACATTCTACGGAGAAGTCGATATCGCTTATGACTGTGTGGCGACAATTCAGCAAGAGTTGTTTGATAAAGTCAAAGAGGACGCTTCGACAGAAAGGGGTTCCCGTGATCAACACAAGCGCTGAGGACTACGTTGTTCACCTGGCTGGGAGAGTGGATCGATCGAGAGAACTCGGCAGGACGCAATCTGTGCGTGTCGTTCGCCGCTTGCAGGAAATCGATCCGAGAGTCTCAACTAAAGGGTTCCGTCAGGCAGTCCTAAAGGCGATCTTTGACGATGCTGTCCGTGAAAACTTTTTCTTTCTTAATGACGAACGTCGGAAAAAACTCTTGGCTCGCCTTGAACGGCGTTTCGGGAGGGTGCGCACAACTGAGATCCTGGTTGAAGAATGCGAGATTCTTGGTTGCTGGAAGGACCGAGATTCGCGTTTCACTCCCGATGCCTATTTGATCGACGCGGAGAAGAGAACTGTTGTCTGCTTTGAGGTGGAAGACGCGAATCATCTGACGCCTGATAAGATTATTGAGTACGCCGCAGGCTGGTACACGCTCGAATACATATACTGGGACCTTCACTTGATCACTTACGACATCTATGGCCATCCCCGCGTCATCGTGTTTCCGGTAGCCGAATTCGTCGCCAAGGAGAAGACGGAAGAGCGAAGAGCGAACGCTAGCTACGATCTGAGACATCGCGATGAGCCCCAGTAAATGACCCGAATCGAAGCGCAATTCAAAGCCCTGAAGCGGGGAAGGTCGCAAGGCCTTCACTCCCTAAATCACGGCCGACGCCCTTTCTCTCGAGGCAACTGAGCAAAATATCCTCGAACTCGAACGCAGCGGAGCTAACACTCGGCTAGCTCGCTGGCTAATTCTTCTGTCGGTCCACAGTTGATAATCCTCACTCTCGGGCATCCCGAGCAATCGCGACTCTGTTGCTGGCCCACTGTGCTCGGAGATATAGTTGAGGGGGCCGATCAAACGATGACCCTCGAAGAAATCAAGCAGCAATACCCCAATCAATGGGTGCTGATCGAATTCACCAAACTGGACGATGAGCTGAGCGTGGTCGATGGCAAGGTGCTCGCTCATTCGCCCAGCCGGGATGAGATCGAGAGGGAACTAACGACGCTCAGGAACGAGAGGATCGCTGTCGAGTTCACTGGCGACGGGGACACTGGAGAGGCCTACCTGATTGGAGCAATCGGGAAATCACTCAATGACGCGAATCAAAGCAAAGTTCGATGAACTCAGAGGCGAGGCTCGCAAGGGTTTCATTCCGTACATCACTGCCGGCGATCCTTCTCTCGAAGCGACCGAGCAGATCATTCTCGAGCTCGAACGCAGCGGGGCGGACATCATCGAGCTCGGTGTGCCGTTCTCTGATCCGATGGCGGACGGGCCGGTGATTCAAAGAGCTTCCGAGCGAGCCCTCGCTAATCACGTGAGCGTTCGTGACTGTCTCGATGTCGTGCGGCGAGTCCGCAAACAGAGCGAAATACCGATCGTGCTTTTCAGCTATTTGAATCCGCTTCTTTCTCTCGGGCTTGAGCGGCTGGGCGACGAGCTTCGAAGCGCGGGCGTTGACGGAGTCCTGGCCACTGACCTCGTGCCCGAAGAAGCCGATGAGTTCCGAGCCGCTATGCGAGCTGCCGGAATCGACCTGATATTTCTTGTTGCGCCTACGAGCACCGACGAGCGGATCAAGCTCGTGACCGAAGCCAGCAGCGGGTTCGTGTATGCGGTTTCTCGAACGGGCGTGACCGGAGTTCAACAGAGCCTGTCTGAAGCGGCCGCGAATCTCGTTCAGCGTGTCAGGCGATTCACCGATCTGCCTGTTGCTGTCGGGTTCGGCGTCTCGACTCCAGAGCACGTCGCCGAAGTCTGGCAGCACGCCGACGCCGCGGTTGTCGGTAGCCGCATTGTCGCCGAGATTGCGAACAACGCAGGCGATCCGGCTTTGGTAGAGAAGGTTGGCGCGCTCGCTCGGTGGCTGGTATCGAGTCGATCCGCTCGTTGATGATCCTCGCATTTTCGTCTTCAAAATCACGCGTTATCATTGCTGCTTTTGCCTCACGCGAATAAACTAGTGGGCGTCAATGTGATCATCACAAGCCTGTAGGGGCGTCCCTCCGTGGACGCCCCTCCGTAGAGTGAGGGTGCGTGAAGAGGGGCGCCCACAGAGGGACGCCCGTACAGGCTGGGCTTCTTGCGGGGACTGATTTGAATATCGAGGACTGGCGAGACGAAATCGATCGGCTTGATGAGCAGTTGGTGAAGCTGCTCAACGCTCGCTCGCAGTGCGCTATCGAGCTTGGGCGAATCAAACGCGAGCTTGGGCTGGCGATCTACTCGCCGGATCGCGAGCGTGAAGTCATTGCTCACGTGACCGGGATCAACCCCGGTCCGCTCGATCGCACCGCCGTTCGGCGGCTGTTCGAGAGGATCATCGATGAATCGCGGCGTATTGAGCGAGTCACCGTTGAGAAGGAAACAAAGAGCGGGAACTCGGGGAAGCGGAAGAAGCGAGAGAAGGGTTGAGACTTTGCGGCTTTGCGATGCTTTGCGTCATCGCGCTAAACGAACCTCGCGCAAAGACGCAAAGTGTCGCAAAGACGCAAAACTACAAGAAGAAGGTTAAGAAGGAGAGGCATTCGGAATGGTCATAGTAATGGATGAGACTGCTACTGAAGAGCAGATCTCCGGCGTAATAGACAAACTCGTACGATTAGGTTTCGACATACATCGCTCGACTGGAGTGCTGCACACCGTGCTCGGCGCGGTCGGTGACCGTCAGATCGATTGGCGAGACATCGAGCTGCTGGATGGCGTCAAGGAGGTGCTGCGAATAACCTCCCCCTATAAGCTCGCCAGCCGCGGCTTCAAACCTGAAGGCACTCAGATCACAATCAAAGACGTGACCATAGGCGGGCGCGAAGTCGTGATGATGGCCGGGCCATGCACGGTCGAGAGCCGCGATCAGATA
>JBGQGO010000374.1:0-5874 GCA_041497455.1 Blastocatellia bacterium
GAAGCTATGACAGTCATCACGCCTTGCCGTGACTGTGGTCACGGGCCTACGGCGACGCGCAGACTGCGATTAGCAACCTTCAGACTTAACGATAACCACGACCACCACGACGTTACGCCGATGAGACCTTGAAGCCAATGAATCATGGAAGCCGCAAATCGCGGGGCTAAGGAAGCGGGTGGGCATTCGCTCGGCTGTAACATCGAGCTGGAATTCGAGCAGAAGCCGAACCCTTACCTGGATGAGGTGCTCACCTTTCGATACTTCTTTGTGAGAAAGGTCATGCTGGTCAAGTATTCTTATGGGTTCGTGGTGATGCCCGGAGGAGTGGGCACGATGGACGAGTTGTTCGAAGCGGTGACGCTGATTCAGACCAGGAAGATTCAGAACTTCCCGGTGGTGCTGATGTGTAGAGAATACTGGCGGCCGCTCGAGGGGCTTCTGAAGCGCATGGTCAGGGCCGGTACTATCGACGCGGCGGACCTCAATCTGCTGTTGATGACTGATTCAGTGGACGAAGCAATGGCTCACATACAGAAACACGCGGTGCAACAATTCGGGTTGAGAACCGTCCCGACGCCGTCGAGGCTGCTAAGGGAGTGATGCGTGATGCTTCACGTTTCACTTGTCACGCATCACGAATCACGCATCACGAATCCCTACCGCACAGTTGCCGTGACCTTCGCGGTGCCCACGTTCGAGCTCGAGTCGGCGCAGCGAAACGCGATCAGATGCTCGCCGAGTTTATCGAAAGTCACTCTGACCTTGAAGCTTTCGTGTGCAGAGTCGGCGATGCCATCCGCCGGGAAGATCAATTGCCACGCGCCTCCGTCGACGCTGTATTCGCCCCGCACGATGCGGCTGGTTAAGTCGGTTGCGTCGAAGAGCACTTCCGCAACCTGACCGGCGATCGAGGGGCCGGTCACCTTGATGGCCGGCGGCGTGTTGTCGATTTCGATGGCGTCGGTGACCTGTTCATCAGCGAGCGCCAGCTCCTTCGTATTGGAAGGCTCGTCGGCCGCCACAATCTTAAACAGATAGGTTCCATCGGGAAGCCGGTTGCCATCGATCGTGTAGTAGTTCTGCGAGAGACCGACCGCCAGCGCGTGCCATTCGTTCTCGCCCAGAGTGCGATAGAACACTTTGTATGAAAGCGTGTCGTCATTCGGATCACTTGCTTGCCATGTCAGCGTGCGCGCGCCCTTCTGGAAGAAGCGGCGTGGAGGCACATTCATCACGACTCCGAACAACTGTGGATCCAGTCCGGACGATGCGATCGATGGGTCGACTGCCAGCGGCATCTCCTGAAACGCTACGCCCGGAGCCATGACGTTCACCGACGAAATATCAGGAGCTTGATTACGCGGCAAGTAAGCGACGACCACCGACTGAAGCTGCGCTGCGTCCCCGGGCCTCGCTGCGTTCCCTGCGCGAGCCGTTGACGTCGAGGCAGCGGCAGCCCTTCGAAGCACCGCGCGCCACTGAATGAAGCGAGCTCGCGGGCTGGTAATCTGATCGCCGGACGCGTTCCGGTAAGCCTGCGACCAATCGCTCCACGTCGGATCGGGCGTCTCGGTGTTGCCGCTGCGGGTTTGAAGCTCGACGCCCGCCGAGCCGCGCCAGGTTATCACGCCCCACTGCCCCGCGAACCTCGCATCGCGCACCGGCGAAACGTATGTGCCCTCGCCCACCGAGTCGCGGCCGATGCGATAAAGCCTCCCGAGATTGTTCGATGTAGCGTAGAGGTTGTCGCCGGCCGCGATGATGGTCGACGTTTGATCTTCGGGTGATTGAATCAGCAGCGTCTGCGAGCGGCCAGCCGCGATCTGATGAATACGACCCTTGTTGCCAGTGCCCACGAGCACTCGTCCGTCAGGCAGCGGCTTGAGCGCGAAGCCAATAGCGTCGCTCGAGCGCCAACAAACTTCGCTGCCTCCATCGGGTAGAACGCGAAACAAAACGCTTCTGGCTCCATCCGTCTTGCCGCGGCTCTGACCCTGGCCCGTCCCGGAAGGAATTTCGACATGCGGATTCTCTTCCTGCTCGTCTCCGGCTGAGATTGTCACGACGCCTTCGGTTGACAAAGAGGTCACGCTGGAAACCCCGAGAGAGGAAGCTCGTTGTGCTGCGCCGCCTTGCGAGCTGATGCCCAGCGCATAGATTGATCCGTCGGCTGTCAGGGCCAGACTATGAATCTCTTGCATTGGAGAATCGAACATCGCGAAGAGCTTTCCATTCGGAGACACGCGCAACAGAAGACCTGACGGGTCCGTGCCCGCTAACAGATTGCCGTTCTTGTCCAGAGCGAGCGATACGATGTTGGTCTCGTTCGTGTCCGCGAGCACCGCGGCTTTGCCTGCTGAGTCGATCTTGTAGATCACCCCTTTGTCGCCAGTGCCCGCGTACAGGGTCGAGGTCGCGGCGTCGAATGCAAGCGACCAGATGTACTTGTCGGGCGGATCGTAAAACACCGACTCTTTGCCGTCGGGAGTGATCTTGTAGACCTTGCCTTCGGGCGATGTACCGGCGTAGAGGTTGCCCTGCGGATCGGTCGCAAGCGCCATCACGTCAAGCTCGGCGGCGTCATACAGCAAGCGGCCTTCGCCATTGGGGGTTACCTTGAAGATCCGCCCTTCGTGCCCTGTTCCGAGATATATATTCCCGGCCGCGTCGGTCGCGCTCGACCAAACGTAGGCTTCTTTCGTGTCGTACACGAGCGTGAATGCGGGAGCCAGCGTGATCGTTCCGTTCTCGGCTATCGAGACGCCGCGCGCGTCTCCTTTGATCACGTCGTCCTGCTTCGAGATCTCCCAGAAGACCGGGCCCACGGCAATCGCGGAACCACACAGGAGCGCAAGCATCATCGAGGTCAAAGCCGTCTTGATTAGTGCAGGTGATTGGTACATGTTGAGTCCTTTCATGAACGGGAGTTTAACAAATATATTCTTAGACTTGAAAGGTGATTGACACCCCACGAAGGCGAGGAGTATCTTTGCGCGCGTGGAGAATTCCCAAGATATTTCTGTTGAGCCTGAAAAAAATACTGACCCACCTACTCCGTATCTGCGTAAGGTCATTCAAAGCCGGCTGGGCAGGAAATCTTTGGATATACTCTACGAAACGGCAGTGATGTTTCTCTATGTTGGAGCAATTGCCCTACTGCATTTAGGATTAGAGAGGTGGATAGGAAAAGACGCAAAGCTCTTTGACCGTTTGCCGATTAGCTACATAATAGACGCGGGACATGCCTTGGCTATAGGACGGTTTCTCCTGGAGTTGGGCAAGAACTTTTTAGAGGGAGTCAAAGATGTTTTGAGTGTATTTGCCAAAGGACAAGGTAACGGTGGAACATCTAATTAAAGCGGAACTGATAAGGTTTTCTAGGATACTCCTTTCCTACACAAAGACCGTGATCGGCGGGATGATAGTTTTCTTAGTTGTCTCTATTCTCTGGTCAGGCTTATCGCTTTTTTCACGGGAAGCCCAAGTACTTGTTGGGATCTTACTAATTGCCTTACTTCTTATGTTCCTTATAACTCGTTTAGTACCCCTTTCAATCCCAAAAAAGACTACTGAGGAAAAGGACTGGCTTCTTAACGAATTGGGGCTCACCAGTCGTGATGTTGCTGAACTAGGGAGCGTCGGAGCCGTACTAGCCTGGACGATTGCACGAGGTAGGACTCACAACCAACCTGCGCAAGTAGACTTGGGGTCTCCACTAAGGCTTCAATGTGGGCAGGTAGAGTTGGATTTTCCACTAAGGGTTCAAATGACTAAGAGAGAAGAGAAAGCTGAAGGCCCCGGTAACAGGGTAACTAAAGCCTTCGTTATGTCTAAACAAGACTTCGGAGTGTTCTTAGATGATATTGATCAGTTATTGAAGATCGTTGTTTTGCTAGGAAACTCAGGTACACAAACACTACGACCAAGACTACGGCCCAAAACGTTACAGTCGCATAATTTTGGCCTCCTTCCAGCTTTCGTCGCGCTACCTGCTAGATTGATGGAATCTGCACCTGCAAGATCTCACGTCATTCTACTTCTGAAAGAAAACCATATTAAGTCTGAGCTTTGTAGATGGACTATTGAAACAGGCTCAGTTCCAGTGGAAGAGATCGAGCTAACAGTTGGCTATCAGACTAGCGATAAGAAGGAGAGCGTACCTTTAGACATCTAAGATTCCAAGTCTGAGATTCCTTCATTCCCCGACGGCGATCGGTTCCTCACAATCGAACTTGATACAAAATGAAAAGCCCGCAAGCAGCGCGGGCCTTTTCAAAAACCGCTAACTCCAACTTAACAGGCGAGTGGAAGAATCAGTCAAAACTCTTGGTTCCAATCGCCGTGCTACTTGACCACGTTGATGGTTATAGTCTGCTGACCGCTGATCATGAACTGCGAAGGCGGAAGCTCGTGTTCTGCGAGCGTAGCCACCGACAGGGGCGTGTAGCCGCCTGACGTGCGGCTCGATCCGAGCGTGGCCAGCATCGACGGCGGCAGCACGGGCATCTCTTCGTTGTTGACTATGGCGCCCGTCCCCGCGCGCATCACTCTGACGTAAAGCCGATTGTTTCTCTTCAGCTTGTTGATGGCGCGCACCAGTTGACCCAGATCTCTCGGTGAGAAATCCGCCGATGGCTGCGAGCGGTCCGCCTGATTAAGCGAAGCGCCGTCGCCGACAATAATCACCAGCGGTCCGATCGGCGAGTCGGCCGGAATCACCAGTGGTATGCGCTCCACGAATTCGCTGCCGTTGTCGTTGCGAGCAAACGCTTGCATCTCGATGCTCTCGCCGCGGCGCACTTCGGTCTTGTCTATCCACAGGCGGTTGAGGCTGCCGCTCGATCGAGTGTCGGTCGACGTTACGTCCACGTCGATCCCTTGCAGGTCGAGCGCGTTGAATCCACTGTTGAGCAGAACCGCCAGCGGCTGGGCTACGGCGTTTACAGCGAACAGCGCCGCGCCGTTGGGCGAGGTGAAGCTGTTGTCGAGCTTGATGTCGGCTTGTCCGTTAATAGCAATGCTACCGCTAAGCCTGAGCGTCTGGCTTCCAATCTGCCGCTCGGTGGCAGCGATAGCCGAGAACATCGTTATCCGGGTCAGCAGCGGCGTCAGAAAGGGATCAGAAACGATTTCGAAGCTGTATGTTTCAGTCTTGTTTCGGCTGGTGTGAACGGTCAGCCGCACGGGGACCATTCGCGGCTTATCGCCCAACTGGCCGTAGACGCCCGTTGCGCGGTCTTGATTGATCGAGCCAACCAGGTTTCCCGCCGCCGACAGCTTGAACGAGTTGTTCAGGTTCGGCACGACTGTGACGATCGAGGACTCGGCCATTGGCCAGCTCGTTGCCCCTGAGCTGAGGAACGGATGCCCGAACGCATATATCCGGTCGCCGTCTCGATAGGTCACTGTGCCTGCCGCGTCGATCGTGAAGTCTCCACGCACAAGTTGCACGCTGACCGATGACCCCGGCGTGAGCGTGTTTTCGTTCGCTGCAACCATCGGCCCCAGACTCGATCCTCCGCCTACTCCGGCAATCGGCTGAATGCCTATCTTTCTCAGATCGCCCGCGAATGTGTCCACAACGTTTTGAGGTATCCCTGAAAAAGTTACCGGCGTGGCGATGGGAATGATGGTCTGGCCGGCATACGGCGCGAGCGCATCGCCCGCCGCGGCTCGGGCGCCGAGTTGCGCGGAAGGCAAAGCGGGTAATGAATCAAACGAAGCGCTCGCGCTCTGTCCGATCAGCGTCTTGAAGCTGACGTGCTGGCTCGAGCGCGGCTGCTCTTCTTTTTGACCCTGCTCGAAGATGTCGATCATGTACTTGATCGGCGTGATGCCGGCGATAGCTTCTTTCGCGAACGGGAAGGCATA
>JBGQGO010000375.1:0-5869 GCA_041497455.1 Blastocatellia bacterium
CCGTGCCTGTCGGTTTCCATCAACGCGTGCGAGAGGTTGGTGTCCACAACGGCGCGCATGGTTGCGTCGCCAGCGGACCCGAGGAGTTCGCGTGCGCGCTCGTAATGCTCGATCGCCTTCGGATAACGATCCAGCCGGTAGTAGAGGATGCCTATGTTAGTTTCAAGCTGTGCGAGAAGAATGGGCGACCGGCTCGAAAGCACTCGCCGCGCCGCGCGCGCCGTCGCGAGCGCTTCGTCGTAGCGGCCCATTTGTGTAAGCGCGAACACGCGATGCATCTGGATGACTGCAGTATCGGTTGTGAGCCTGGCCGCGCGCGTCGCCCGAATCGCGCTTTCGTAGAGGGAGTCGGCTTCCCCGTAGCGGCCGGCGTGATGCAGTACGCGGGCGCGGCTCGCTTCGGCAAATCCCTTCGAAACGGGATCGCCAAGCGCCGCCGCGATCTGGTCGACGCGTTCGGAAAGACGCTGGGCCGCGTTGAGGTCGGAGCCGATCAACCGATCCACCTCCGCCTTGAGCGCAGAGACCGTTTCCCACGTAGAGACCACCGGCTGATCGCGCAAGAATGCTTCGGCGCTTTCGGCGTTTATTAAGTGTTCGGCCAATTCTCTGCTCACGTCTTCACTTCACGCCTGCCTGGGGCGATGCCTTTTCTACGTTTGTCTTTCCAGCGTGACTTTGTTTCGAACTTGCGGATATCAGCCCGTGCGGGTCGGGATGCAAACTCGGCTAGGATTCGCTTATGGGCATATCGGGAACGGTTATGCTTCCTTCGGACAACTCGACTCGCAGATCGTACACTCCGTGCTCCATTCCGCTGACTTTGAACTCGCCCATTTCATCCGTCACCGCCGAGAAAACAATCTTCCCGCTGCGCGCGATATCCAGTTTCAAGCCGGAAACCGACTCGAATGATGGCTCGCCTTCCTTGAGCACCTGCCCAATCAGGTCGGCGTGCGCGTGTTCGGATGGAGCAATCTGCAAGTCAACGCTGTAATCGCCCGCTCGGTAGAGTAATTGGCGGTTGGAGGTCTCGGTCGAGCGCACTCCTGCGAACGCCGGGCGTGCGAAGCTGTCGAAGACTAGCGAGGCGATGGCTTGCCCGATTCGTTCGCCCAACCTAGGGCGATGGCGCTGAGCGTCGAATATTCTCAGCGCGCGCTTGAAAACCCAGGATGGCGGCGCGACCGAGTCATCGCTCGCCGCCACGACGCGCACGCGCTCGTACCAGCCGGTTGTTTCGGCGCAGGCCGCGCAATTGGTCGCAAGGTGAGTCGCGACGGTTGCCGCCTCCGCTTCCTCGAGCCGCTTGTCGAGGAAATCAACTAATCGCTCAAAACTGGGGCAATTCATTGTTTTTCGCTCCTGGATCCTATCCATCCACTCCTGTAGAGCGGCCCGCGCGAGAAAAAATACATGCTTGAGCCGGTCAAATTCTGCCCTCCAAGAGCTTCCTCAGCTTTTCCAGGCACCGCGCGCGGGTGGGGCCAACCGACGGCACCGGCATTCTCATCCGGCCTGCGATATCGACGTAACTTAACTCGTCCTTTTGATAGAAGAGCATAGTGATAAGTTCGCGGCAGCGGTCTGGAAGCGCTTCCACGGCCTGGCGAACCTGATGTTGCTGGTCGAGGGTCTCACGCTGTTCGTCGGCAAGCGGGCCCTTCGCTGGGATCTCCTTCAGGAAACTGTCGTCGTCGTCACCGCCGGCCGGGACGCTCTCTCGACGATTGCGAGCCGACAATCGCCAGCACTCGCGCGAAGTCGTCGTGATCAACCACGAGCTTATCCTCTCACTGTCGCGGATCGTCGCGAGCTTCTCGTAGAGCTTAAGACACACCGATTGAAAAATGTCCGCCGCATCATCTTGAGAAAGCCTCGCTTTGATCGGGATGGAATAGATCAATCGCTGATAGCGAGCGATTAGCGCTTCCCACGCGGAGTGGTCCCCCTCAAGACACGCGGCGACTAACGTGCGATCATCGCGCTCGGCGAGATCTGCGGCCGCTTCCGTTACGGCGATGTTCTTCATTCCCGGGTAATCCCCTTAGGTAATGGGGTGAGGAGTCCAGCGTGTGAGGCAACGCTATTCTAGCAAGAGAAGGCCCGCTCGTGAAGCGGGTAAGATACAAGACGCGTAGATCGGGCCAAAAACTCGAAAGGCTGCCAGCTCGATTGAGCGGGCAGCCTTTGCGTTTGATCTTAGCCTTTTTTGCTCACGCCGCTTTCGCGCGCTGAAGAAGCAGGCGGCGGAGTTTCAATCTGGCTTTGTGCAACTGTGACTTCGATGTGCCGGCGCTGCAGCCGAGGAGCCTTGCGATTTCCTCGTGCTCGTAGCCCTCGACGTCGTGCAGCACAAACACCGTTCGGTAGCCGTTGGGGAGTTGGGCGATCGCGCTCTCAAGCCCTATCCGATCGACGATCGGCATAGCTTCCGGGTTGATCGTCTCGGGGTCGATCGAGTCGGGCATCTCGCCGTCATCGGTTGTCAGCTCGGACCGAACCGAGCGCTTGCGGAAATGCATAAGCACCTGGTTCACGGTCAGCCGATGCAGCCACGTTGTGAATGCTGCCTCTCCGCGAAACGAGCCGATCTTGCGATGGAGCTGAATAAAGACTTCCTGCGTCAGGTCTTCCGCCTCCGCCATGTTGCCCGTCATCCTGAGGCATATCGAATAGACTCTCTGCCGGTGCTTGCGGTAAAGCTCCTCGAAGCCGCTCATTTGATTTCCAGCCAGGGCACTCATCAATGCCGTATCAGATTGAATCGAGATCGTCCCTTCCACGATATGTTCCTCCCTAAATTGCGCCTAGCGCGCCTTGAGATTTACTTGGTAGAAAGGAGCGACTACTGTGCCACTGCGGCAGTCCTCCGAGGTGATCCCTAAAGTTCTTGGCTTCTGGTTCTTACTGAATGGAGTCAGACTCATGTGAGCCGCTAGGTGACCGCCACGGCATCTGTTTTGGGATGCACTTACCCGGTTTGGTGCAACTTCGGGCCTCGCTGTAGACAAGTGATGGCGCCGCACCTTGTCGGAGGCAAGTGCTCCAAATGTTGTAATGGCATTTCTATCGGTCGTGTCGGTATGAATTCGGAGCTTGAACTTGATGATCAACGGTGCGGTGGTTAGCGATGCGGGGTAGAACCGATTGACTGGCGAGTAGTCGTTTGGCAAACTGACGGGCAGAGAAGTCTGATAGTGTTCCGATCGTACGCGAGAACTTTAGGTGATGGATGGAAGATCCGCTTTCATGGACAAAGCACATTTAGGGACCCTCAATAAGGGAATACGAGTTTGGAATAGCTGGAGGCAACGGAATCCCCGAGTTGTGCCGGACCTTAGTGAAGCCGACCTTACCGGTGCGAATCTCACTAATGCAAACCTAAGCCTAGCTAGTCTAGCGGGTGCCCGCCTGCGAGCAGCGGACCTTCGAAATGCGGATCTTCTTGCAGCAGACCTCGAACGCGCCGACCTCAGGAACGCAAACCTCCGAGGCTCTCGTTTCAATGGGACCAACCTAGCGCAGGCGAGCCTAGTGGGCGCAGACCTCGGTCGTGCCGTTATCTTTGGCAGTGATCTTCGTGGTGCAGAAATCAGAAATGCCAAAATGTTCTTGACCGTGATAGCAATGACTAACCTAAGTGGTGTGAAAGGACTTGGTGCTGTGGTTCATCTTGGTCCTTCAACCATCGGCATCGACACTATCTACCTATCCAAAGGTAGCATTCCCGCAGCCTTCCTACGTGGCGCAGGTGTTCCGGAAAATTTCATTACCTACGCGGCGTCGCTCGCCGGGTGCGCCTTCGAGTTCTTTTCATGCTTTATCAGCTATGCCAGCAAGGATCACGCTTTCGTTGAACGGCTTCATACAGACTTACAAAACAAAGGGGTGCGCTGCTGGTTTGCTCCCGAGGATTTAGGAATCGGCGAAAAGACGAGGGCCGCGATAGACGAGTCAATTCGTGTGCACGATAAACTGTTGCTCGTCCTCTCCAAGTACTCAACCGCAAGCGATTGGGTTGAGCAAGAGGTCGAAACGGCGTTAGCCAATGAACGCCTGCACAAACGGCTCGTGCTATTGCCTATCCGAATAGATGACGCTGTAATGAAGATCAATACTGGCTGGCCCGCCCTAATCAAGAACAGTCGCAATATTGGCGACTTCAAGAAGTGGAAAGAATACGACGCCTACCAAAAGGCGTTAAACCGACTACTCCGTGATCTCAAGACTGAACAGTGACAATCTCCCTAACTCCATCGATGAGAGTCTTGCGACAGCGCAGTGCCCCGGGCCGCTCGTTTCGGGCCGAGCTTGATTAGAATCGGAGCGCAACCAGATCCGCGACGCGGCTCAACAACGCCTCATCTTCTTCGGTGAACGCATTCTCGAGGTCGCTGTCGATATCTATTTGGCCGAGGATATCCATATCGCGGCGAATGAGCACAACGATCTCGGCGCGCGTTTCGACGCTGCACGCCAGGTAGTTATCCAGTCTGGTAACGTCGCCGACGATTTGATTGGCCCCTTCTGCCACCGCCACACCGCACACGCCTTTGCCTATCGGGATGTGCGTGTGCTCTGTGGGCTTGCCTTTGTAGTTGTGGAGAACGAGCGTGTCGCCTTCGACCAGGTATATGCCTACCCAGTTGTAATGCCCCCGCTCCTTTTTGAGAATCTGCACCGCGTCTCGAAGCACTTCATCGCGCGTCGCAGAAGAATCAACCGTTTGTTCTACTTGGGACACAATCTCGTCAGCGGTCATCTATTCACAAGCTCCGTTCCTGGTGTTTTTGAAGACTCAGAATATTGTTCTACAAACGTTAATGCAAGGCAGGATGCCGGGAATGTCCGCTCTGACGTTCGCGCTCCGCGCCGGCGAGCCGCGTTCGTTGAGTTAGGCCTGTCATCTTGCTAGACTGCCCCTTAACCACTGGCGAGAATAAGAACCCAGCGCCCGGCGCTTCTATCAAGAGCCCGAGGCGCAGCTCAACAATGATCGAGACTTTAGCCACAGTTGAGAGCAACCGCGAGCTTGCGCCCGGCTATCGACTTCTCACTCTGAATCTAAAAGAGGACGTCAAGGTGAGCCCTGGACAATTCGCAATGCTCAAGGCTCACGCTTCTATCGAGCCTCTGCTAAGACGCGCCCTCGCTATTTACGGCGTTCACGGGCCGCGACGCCTCAGCTTCTTGTATCAGGTGCTCGGACGGGGAACAGAAGCGCTGTCACAGGTTGAACAGGAGGGCGCAGTCGAAGCGCTTCTGCCGCTTGGCAACAGTTGGCCGATCGAAGGATCGGCTAGTCAACGCGCGATCGTGGTCGCCGGAGGCATAGGCTCGGCCTCGGTGCTCATGCTTTGCAAACAACTGGCGGGCTCTCATGTTGACGCGCAATTATTCTTCGGCGCCGCCAGCGAAAACGCGGCGACTGGCTGCGGGCTGGAAGACTTCCGTAGTTTGGGACTTCCGCTCACGCTGACTACGGATGACGGCAGCCTCGGCGAACACGGATTTGTTACCGCACCGTTCGAACGCTACCTTCGCGCGGGCGGCGGCGCGGGCGCGACGATTTATGCCTGCGGGCCGTGGGTGATGATGAGGCGCGTCGCCGAAATAGCCGCCCAGTTTGAAGTGCGCTGCCTCGTTTCGCTCGAAGCGCCGATGGGCTGTGGCTTCGGCGTGTGCGTAGGCTGTGTGGTCGCGGTCAAAACAGACGGACCTCTCGGGTACGACTCTTATAAGCGAGTTTGCACCGACGGCTCGATCTTCCCAGCCGAGACGATTCGCTGGGAAGTCAACGCGATGACCCATTGAACAGAATCGCCGGCTTCGAATTGTCGAATCGGTCGTCAATCAATAATGGCAG
>JBGQGO010000376.1:0-5866 GCA_041497455.1 Blastocatellia bacterium
AGTTCTATTCGTTTCTTCGCTCTATCGCCAACAACTACGACGTGGCTTACGTGACCAGCTCCGCGCGCGACCTTCAGGAGCTATGTCACACTCAACTCATCGCGGACTCGCCGTTCTTCAACATCTTCACCAACGTTTTTCTGCGCGCGTTTACTCGCACGGAAGCGCTGCAGCTCATCACCCGGCCGTCGGCTGAAGCGGGTGTGCCGCTTGAAGGCTACGCCCGCCGGATATTAGAGATCGCCGGTTACTTCCCCTACTTTTTGCAGATCGCTTGCTCGGCCTACTTCGATCAGCTTTCGGAAAACGACGGCAAGCTCGATCGCGAAGAAGTCGAAGCGACGTTTCTGGACGAAGCGAAAGGGCAGTTCCGATTCATCTGGGACCACTTGAGCGACAGCTTCCGCGGCTCAATTCGCGAGTCAATTGAGAATGGGCGTGTTGAGAAGGAGCACGAGCACATTTACGAGGACCTGAAGCGTGCAGGCTTCTTCATCCAGGACGACCGTGGTCCGCGCATTTTTTCCACGCTGTTCTCATCGGTGATATCGAGGCCGCGTATTATCACGGCCGAGTTGGGGGGGACGGACCAAGCGGCGATGGCCGTTCACGATGGCAAGACCGAGAAAGTGTCGGCGCCGCCGCTGATCGAACCCGAGGGCCACATCGGAAGGTTCGAGATACGCCGCACGCTTGGCGCGGGGGGTATGGGCGAAATCTTTGAGTCGTACGACACCGAGCTTCAACGCACCGTGGCGATCAAGGTGCTCGCGTCGAAGCACATCGAAGACGAAACGATGAAGCAGCGCTTTCTGAGAGAGGCACGTATGGCATCGCAACTCAATCACCCGAATATCGCGACGATTCACGAGATCGGCGAGGCGGCGGGCAATCCCTATATCGTGATGGAGTACGTCGAAGGGCAGACGCTCGCTGAACGTCTCGAGGTTGGCCCGCTTGGCCTGAATGAGATCATCGACATCGGTGTGCAGACTGCCGAAGCGCTGGCCGAAGCGCACGAGCGTGGAGTGGTCCATCGCGACATCAAGTCTTCGAACATAATGATAACGCCACGGGGCAAGATTAAAGTGCTGGACTTTGGGCTTGCGAAACCGCTGCCCGTTCTCAACCGCGCTTCCAGCAAAGCGCGTCTCACTGAATCGGGAGTCCTGTTGGGAACGGTGAGCTACATGTCACCGGAACAAGCGACGGGACGCGGGGAAGTCACGAACGTCGCGGACATATTCTCGCTTGGTGTTGTGCTCTACGAGATGACTACAGGCCGTCTGCCGTTTGAAGGCGAAACTTACTTTCAAACCATCGAAGCCATAAAGAAGCGGGCGCCGTCGCCGATAAGAAAGCACCGAAAGGACGCGCCCGATGCGCTTGTCGCTGTCATCGAGCACATGCTTAGAAAAGATCCCGCCGAGCGATACCAGTTAGCTTCAGAAATAGCGCGCGACTTAATGGTCCTCTCAAAGGATCCCTCGCTTGATGACGCCACCTAGCTTGCTGAGCGGCTCGCCGGACGGTCAATTGGTAGGGGCTCTTCCCTCTTCCTTGTGGTGCTCAGGGCTGATCGATATCTCGTCGTCGTAGTGCGACTCGCGCGTGAATAGCACAAAACCAATCCCAACGATCACCAAGACCAACACAATGACTATGACCAGAAAATACCACGGCAAGTTTGGCGCGTTTGGGTCGCGGCCACCAACGGCTAGCAACACGAACGGCAAAACGACTGCTCCAACTAGCCCGACAAGCAGCGCGATTCTGTCGAGCCTTCCCTCCTGCGGCACCTTCAGATGCCAGCCCCAGTACGCTCCTATCGCCGCAGCGATCAACGCAAGAACGGCGAGCACCGAGATTCGCAGGACGTCGTTAAGCAGGAAGTCTTGCCTGACATCGCTCACCAGAAACCCGGTGATGAATTGCGCCTTGTTGCCCTTTGGGAGCCCTATGTAGATGAGCGCGGTCAGGGCTATTGTTGAGACGGCAGCTAACAACGCGTCCACGACGCGAAGCTCCTCGGTCAGCCAGCCGATCACGAAGCCCCCGATTAGGAAGGCCCCAACCGTCAGCCCGAAGGTGACAGCGACCGCCATGTCCGAGACGACGTCTGCTTCGCTGCCCTTGTTGCTGTACGCTATGCCCGTGAAGATCAGTGAGATGATGACCTGAAGCGCAAAAGTGAAACCGAGTCCTACGAGAATCCACTTGATACGGTCTTTCATACTAAAGCCTCCCGATGTCAGGCTTGAAACCTCACAGCCCCGACGCTAAATGTCGCGCGCAGCCGATGCCCCCAACCAGGCTGGGTGGTTTCCATCGTATGCTCAGCGGCAGAAATGAGAACGTATCGCCTACCAGAACTGAGACCTCTTGAGGCTCGCGGGTCGGACCTGACGGGTTGATGAATGCTAGTAGCACCGCTCCCCTCCCAGCCCTTCTTCGGACGGTATCTTAGACCTGTGCCTCGTTAGTGTCAAAGCACGCCGGTCCGTTGCATGCGCAGGTTCTAACAGCGGTTGCGCCAGAGTCTAGTCTACTCCCATCAGACGTAGACCTACGACCAGCGCCGATGACATCAGGTAACCGATACCGGTGTAGAAGAGGAGCTGGAGACCGGCAAGACGCCAGGAATTGGTTTCGCTTCGCACGACCGAAACCGTGGACAGGCATTGCAGCGAGAAAAAGAAAAAGACAATCAAGCCAAGGATTGTAGAGGTGGTAAATATCCTGCGATTGCTTCCTGAAAAAGTGGCCGTGCGCATGTTATCGAGCAAGCCGGCTTGCTGCGAATCCTGATCCTCGTTGACATGAAAGACAATCGCCATTGTGCTGACGAAGACCTCGCGCGCACCAAATGCTGAGATCAACCCGACGCCGACTCGCCAATCTACTCCCATAGGGTGAAGAGCGGGCTCGAGAGTCTGACCAAGCTGGGCGGCAAATGAATGATCCAGGTCGCTCTTTGTGACCAATGGCGATCTCGTGCCCTCGAGGGAAGCCGGTTGATGCGAGCCCAGACCGAAGTTCGACAACAGCCACAAGCACGCGGAGATTACTACGATCGGCGTTCCGGCGCGCCGGAGGTAACCAGATGACCGCGACCAGGTCATTCTGAGCGTAGGTTTCAACAAGGGCTTTCGATAGACGGGCATCTCCATCGCCAGAAGCGACGCAGTACGTTTTCGCAGAATGAGCCTGCTAATCAGTCCGGCTACCAAAGCGCCGGTCAATAAGCTCAAGACATAGATCATGCCAAGAACAAGACCGGCCTTCCACGCCGCGCCCGGCAGCAACGCGCCCAGCAGAAGCGCGTACACTGGAAGTCTGGCGCTGCAGCTCATCAACGGCAGAATCCAGATGGTCAGAAGCCGCTCGCGTCGCGAAGGAATTGTACGCGCGGCCAGTACAGCCGGGATCGCACACGCGAAGCCCGATAGCATCGGAACAAAGGACCGGCCGTGCAGACCCAGATAAGAAAGCGGACGGTCGACAAGTGCAGCGCCGCGAGCCAGGTAGCCTGAATCTTCAAGCAGCGCCATCAAAAAGAAGAGAATCACTATCTGCGGAAAGAACACCGCCACCGCGCCGACTCCTCCGACGACGCCCTCAGCGAGGAAATGAGACAGCGGACCCTCTGGCAAGAGAACCAGCAATAGATGCCCCGCTCGCGAGAACATCCAGTCGATCAAATCCATGAAGGGTCTTGCTGCCCAGAATATCGACGAGAAAAGCCCGACCAGAACCGCAAAGAAAATGGGAAACCCTAGGAAGCGATGCAGCACGACGCGGTCAATGCGTGCTGTGAAGGAATCTTCAGCGAGTACGAACAGATTCTTGTTCTTGAGAGCCTCACTGCTGGCCAACAGATCGCGGATCGCCTTATAAGCAGTCACCGGCTCGTCCGGCAGCTTCGCAAGCTCGCTCAACCGGGTCACCGGACTTGCCAACGCGGTGTTTACAGCGGTCATCAGCTCGGCGGCGCCCCATCCGGTGCGGCCATCGACCGGGACCACCGGCAGGCCGATCGCCGCTTCGAGCTTGCGCGCGTTCACGGTTTGCTGGATTCGCGGGAGTAGGTCCATCATCGTGAGTGCAATAACCGTCGGCTTGCCTTGGCGCGCAACGAACGAAGCAAACCTGAGGTGCCGCTCGAGCTGAGTAGCATCGACTGCCACGATAAGCGCGTCTGGCCGGACCGAGTGATGCCGGCCTTCGATGACTCGGCAGGAGAGTTCCTCTTCCGGCGAGGATGCTGAAGTGCTGTGGACTCCAGGTAAATCGACCAGCAAGACCTGCGGTCCAAATCCGGTCTTGCTCTTGCCGCGCGACAGTGTGACGGTTATGCCTGGATAGTTTGCGGTGTGAAAACTCCCGCCGGTGAGCGCGTTCATCAACGCGGTCTTGCCGGCGTTCGGAGCACCGGCTAAACAGACGGTTGATAGCTGAGAACCGGACTCAGCAGGAAGGTGAAGCGCATTGGCTTCGAGGTTTGTATCGGGCGAGCCCGCCTCTACTGAAGACATTTTCGCTCACTGAAGTGTGATCCATGCGGCTTCCCGTCGTCTGAGGGCGAGTCGCATTCCCCGCACCATAACAACCAACGGATCCCCGAGCGGGACTGACTGAACCACTGCCAGTTCTTCACCCGGCGTGATGCCTAGATCCAGCAAGCGTCGCCGTTCGTCGTCGGGTCCGTCAACGCCTTTGACCCGATACGGCCTATTATGAAGTGCATCCAACAGGCTCATATTTCCCCTTCCGGTTACCAGCTTATAAATGAAAATGAATTTCAATTTGTCCAGCACGGCAAGAATAACCGTAAAGCAAGTGAGTGTCAATGGAAAGTTTGCGTGTGTGAAAGGACTGACCGGGGCGGACGGTGCAGCTCGGAGGCCCGGGGCTACAACCGCACGAGCGAGTTCTCGAAATCCTTCACCCTGGGCGGCTTCTTGCCCTTGCCAGGCGCAATCGCGTGGCCCTCTTCTTTCAAGCGCTGCGATTGCGCTCTCACTCCGCCTGGAAACTTCTCGTTCAAGCTCCCGTCGTCTCTGATCGTTACTTCTACGCAGTTCGTGATGAGCCTACGGCGAGCCGCGCCGCTTATTCTCGATGTCGCGCGCCTGTTCCAGCCATTTCAAAAGCTCGTCGATGGCTTGCATCTCGTGCTCCTCGGGCGCGAGTTCCTTATAACTGTGCAGAGCCGCGCAGGCGCCATTCAGATCGTTCAGCTTGTAGTAGACCAGCGCCAGGTTGTAATGAAGCGGAGAGAACGACGGCTCGAGTTCAGCGGCGCTCTCGTAGTGCAACTTCGCAAGCTGCAGGTCGCCGGCATCGAAATACAGGTTGGCCAGGTTGTAGTGCGCCTCAACATGCCGCGGTTCGTTCTTGAGGGCGAGCGTAAAACAATCAAGCGCCTTCGGCATCCTGTCTTGCTCGAGTTCGATGATGCCGAGGTTGCAGTAAGCGTCGGCGAGGTTGTCTCCTTCGGTGATCGCTTCGCGGTATAACTCAGCAGCTTTCGCGTCGCCGCGCTCGTGCAGCAGCAATGCTTCCTCGAAGGGGCTCAGCAGATGGGCGATCTCAGCCCGAGCCGGCTTGAACAGGTTCATCTGCCCTTGCAGTTCAGCTTCGACCTGCTTGAGGGTGAGTCCCTGCCCGCGCAGCTCACGAACGCGCCGAAACTGGGTCAGCGCGGTGAAGTCGTAAAGCGATTCGCCGGTCGCCGAAGAGAGCGCGGCGTTCACGACGCCTTGTTCGGTCCAGCGGCGAATCACACGTTCGCTGAGACCAAACAAATGTTTGATTTCGTGAACGGTGTAGGTCGACTTGACCCGTTGATAATCAGCTTTCGACG
>JBGQGO010000377.1:0-5847 GCA_041497455.1 Blastocatellia bacterium
CACTGCAGTTGGGCAATGCAAAATGGGAACACACGAACTTCAACAGCCGGCTTCAGCCGACGCTGATAGGGCTTGGGACGTCCAGCAGCGACTCGAGTCTCCTGCAAGTGAGCTACGGCTATGGGACGACGAACAATAACGGGAACGTTGCGAATCAGACGATCACGATCGGCGCAACTCAGATCAATCAGAGTTATGGATATGACGGGTTGAACCGATTGAACAGCGCTACGGAGACGGGAGCATGGACGCAGACGTATGATTATGACCGCTATGGCAATCGAGCGGTGCGAAGTGGATCATACATTCCACAGTCCTCGTTGACGCCACAGTCAGCAATCGCGGGCGACATGTCGGCGTTCAACGCGAATAACAATCGGATTGCGCTCGGCGGGTTTGGTTATGACACATCGGGCAACCTGACTGCCGATCCGACAACCGCCGCCAACGCGATGGTCTATGACGCCGAGAACCGGCAGACCAGCTACACCAAGGGGGCGACGAACAGCTACACGTACGACGGCGACGGCAGACGAGTGAAGAAGATCGACAGCAGCACGGGCACGACGGTGTTCGTGTATAATGCCGGAGGTCAGTTGATAGCGGAATATCACAGCGACCCGGTGCCTCCGGCAGCAGGAGGAGGCGGCACGAGTTATTTGACAAGCGATCATCTGGGCAGCACGCGGGTGGTGACGAAGAGCGACGGCACGGTGAAGGCGAGGTATGACTACGTGCCGTTCGGTGAGGAGTTGGGAGCGACGATAGGGCAGCGGACTGTTGGGATGGGGTACAGCGGTGCGGATTCGACGAAGCAGAAGTTCACCCAAAAAGAAAGAGACAATGAATCTGGGTTGGATTACTTCCTTGCGAGATACTACTCGAGCGCGCAGGGTAGGTTCACGAGTGTCGATGCGGGCGGCTTTAGGAAGCGCCATCTCATAAACCCGCAGAAATGGAATCGCTACGCCTACACTATCAACAACCCTCTGAAGTATTTTGACCCGGACGGACTAGAAGAGCTTGTAGTGTATGTTAGAAGTTTTATTCCACAGAGTTCGAAGTGGGGGTATGCAGGTGACAACCGGAACCCAGGGGACAAGGGTACCTATCGGACGGAGCAAAGAATAGTTATTGAGACGGATCCAAGCAAGAATAACGGTCAGCCGCTGGTTCAGCACACACCCAGAACGGGGATCTCCATTGGCCCGACATTTAATCCCAACGGCGTCTCCAGCGTAAAGTTTTCTATTCACCTTCTCATTAGGTGCAAGTGGGAATAGCGACAGCGGAGTATAACTGTTATTAGTAACCACAATCATCGTCATCGCCGCGACGGGGACTGAACCGCTGTTCGCTTGGTTATCACCAGATCAGCGTCTAGAAGTTGTGTTTGTTCAATGGACACCCAGTTCTGAGCACCTGTCAGTTAAGGGAATTCCATCGATTGCCGAGTCACCGGCGACGACGCTGACTAGTGAAGAAGTAGCTCAATTAGAAGCTATGGGGCTTACTGGCAAGTTAACTATTACTGCAAGCTCTTTCCAAGGCGCAGGCAAGCATGGCCGCGTTGTGATTGTAATGCACCGCCAAGTAGAATCAGCGGTAGAGCTGGCTCAACCTGATGTAACTGAGGTGATCTACATACAGGACGGAAATGAATGGAAGATGTATCCGCCCGATGCCCCCACTCTGAAAAGGGCTATTCTGCTTGAGCCTTTCAAGCATGACCCGAGAAGTACGAGCTACATGGTTGAGCTAGCGGATGGAGCGGCTCAAGGAGGAACTGCCTTCCGTTGGTAAACGCTCCATGAGGGTGTTTAGTCTTTGACCGTAAAAACGGTTCTGACAACATAGAACAGGTCACTGAAGCCGGTTTCAAGACTGGCTATCGAGTTAAGGCCGCGCGTTGCGCAGCGGCGGGCGCCAGCCCCCTGGGGGCGTGGGCGCAGGGGGGAGCCAACCGCAGCGCGCGGCGGCGGTGTAGTTTCCGCCGCAAGCGCGAGGAAGATATCGGGGCGTACGATAACGCGTATTATGTTGTCGTTGCAGCGCAAGTGCCACTGGCTTTTTTTAGTGGCACGCGCGCTGGCCTCGACGAACATAATGCCGCGTTATCGGATGACCCTCCTAACGAGATCATCGCGCGGCGCTGCTGGCGCGCTGAACCACAAGCTCAACGCGGCAGCCTGTGATGAGCTCTTTAATTGAATCGGTAAGCGAGGGGGTGACCTTCACTCGAACGTGTTGATTCGGCTGCACGCGCGCGATGCTGCCGTCGGCGAGTTTTACTTCAAAGATGATGCCGCACTCTCCGCGATTGTTGTCGAGCAGCCAGTGGAGCCGCTCCAGCTTCTTTTCGTCAACTGACTCGACGTCGAAATGCAGCACAACCGAGCGCGCGGATCGCTCGCGAATGTTCTCGAGCGATTGAATCTCTTCGGCGATTATCGTCATCGCGCCGCCGTCATCTATTTCGAGGTGCCCGCGCACCAGCACCGCGGCGTCGTTCTGCATCACTCCGTTGGCCCTGCTGAACACTTCAGGCCACGCCACGATCTTGACCGAGCCGAACTGATCTTCGAGTTGGAACAAACCGAAGCGATCACCCCTCTTCGTCGTCCGCGCGTTCAGGTCCATCACCACTCCGCCGAGCGTTACGACCGTGCCGTGGTTGAGACCCGACAGCCGATCAACATCTGCATCAGCAAAATCCTTGAGCGCTTCTTCGTAGCCCGAAAGCGGATGACCCGAAATGTAAAAACCGAGCGTTTCCTTCTCGCCCTTGAGCAATTCGTGATGAGCCCAGTCCGGAGCCTCGGGCAGAGGGGGCTCAACGGCAGGCATCGACGCCGCGAGCGCGCCAAACAGATCAGCCTGTCCGCTTGCACGCGAGCGTTGCACACGCTGGCCGCTTTCTATTGCTGAGTCAATTGCCGCGAACAACCGCGCGCGGCTCTGGTTCACCGAATCAAACGCGCCCCCTCGAATCAGACCCTCGAGAACTCGCTTATTCACGGCGCGCGAGTCAACGCGTTCGGTGAAGTCGAAGGTTGACGAGAATGGTCCGCCCGCGTCGCGAGCTTCGACGATTGAAGATACTGCCGACTGGCCGATGCCTTTGATCGCGGCAAGACCGAATCGAATCGTGTTACCGCTGGCGGTGAAGTTGTCGAGACTCGCGTTCACGTCGGGCGGGAGTATCTGGATGCCTTGTGACCGCGCTTCGTTGATGTACCTGACGACCTTCGCGGTGTTGTTCAATTCGTTCGACAGCACCGCCGCCCAAAAGTGGGTTGGGTGGTATGCCTTCAAATACGCCGTCTGATAAGCGAGGTACCCGTAAGAAAACGAGTGCGCGCGGTTGAACGCGTAGTCGGCGAATCCTTCGAAGCTCTGCCACAACTTCTCAAGCCTGCCGGCGTGGTGACCGCGCTCTATCGCTTGCCTCAGAAACTTTTCCTTGTGCTCGTCGAGCTCCTTACGCTTCTTCTTGCCCATCGCGCGGCGTACGAGGTCCGCTTCGCCTAGCGAGTAGCCTGCGAGCTTTTGGAAGACAGCCATTAGCTGTTCCTGATAAACACATATCCCGAGAGTGTTGCCCATTATCTCTTTCAACTCGGGGAAGTCGTAACGAACCTGCCGCCGGCCGTGACGGCGCTCGATGTAATCGTCCACCCAACCGCTGTCGATAGGACCGGGGCGGAACAGCGCGTTGAGCGCGGACAGATCTTCAAGCCCCTCAGGTTTGAGCCTGCGGCAAAGGTCCTTCATCCCGCCGGATTCAAACTGAAAAATCGCTTCGGTCTTGCCTTCGGCAAACAGTTGCAGGGCGCCGCGGTCGTCGAGCGGAATCTTTGTGAGGTCGACCGTTGTGCCGGTTTCCCGCTCGATCGATTTGAGGCAGTCGTCGATGATCGTCAACGTAGTCAGCGCCAGGAAGTCCATCTTGAGCATCCCGGTTTTTTCAAGATCGTTCATCGGATACTGCGTCGTAATTTCGTCGCGCGCCGTCTTCGAGATGGGCACAAGCTCGTACAGCGGTTTGGGCGAGATCACCACCCCGGCTGCGTGAACCGAAGCGTGACGCGAGCAGCCTTCGAGCCGCTGGGCTATCTCGATGACCTCGCGCACTCTCTCGTCGGTGTTGATGGCTCGTTTGAGATCGGGGTTCTGTTTGATTGCGTCTTCGATCGAAACGTTGCGCCCGCGCACCGGCGGTGGAATCATCTTCGCGATCTTGTCTACTTCAGAGTAGGGCATCTCGAGCGCCCGGCCCACGTCTTTTATCACAGCCTTCGAAGCCAGGGTGCCGAAGGTGCTGATCTGGCAAACGTGATCGCGCCCGTAGTAGTCGGCGACGTAATCGATCACCTTCTGACGGCCGCGCACGCAGAAGTCGATGTCGATGTCAGGCATCGACACGCGCTCCGGATTCAGGAAGCGCTCGAAGAGCAGGTCGTACTGAAGCGGATCGAGGTCGGTGATCCTCAAGCAGTACGCTACAAGCGAGCCGGCGGCTGAGCCTCGCCCCGGACCTACCGGAATGTTGTTTTTTCGCGCGTAGGCGATGAAATCCCAAACGATCAGGAAGTAGCCCGCGTAGCCCATCGCGTTGATCACCGCAATCTCTTGTTCGAGCCGCGTCCGATAGTCATCGAGGTCGCATTTGCGGTTGGGCCGGTTCTTCAGGTCCGCCCATCTTTCCTCAAGTCCAGCGCGAGCGCGCTTGGCGAAGTAGCCGTCAACCGTCTCGCCATCAGGCACGCGATACTCAGGCAGATGATTCTGGTTACGCGGCAGCTCGAGTTCGCACATTTCGGCGATGGCCACGGTGTTCAGAAGCGCTTCCGGCAAGTCGCCGCCAAAGATCTCCCACATCTCCGCGGCGGAACGGACGTAGAACTCACCCTCTTTGTACTTGAGTCCGCGCTTTTCGTTTACGGTCTTGCCGGCGCCAATGCACACGAGAATGTCGTGCGCGCGCCAGTCATCCTGCATCAGGTAATGACAGTCGTTGGTCGCGGCCAGTGGTATGCCGGTCTTTTTCGACAGCGCGATCATGCCCGGAATGACCGTCTGTACTTCTTGTTCGAGTCCGTGGTTTTGAACCTCGAGGTAATAGTTGCCTTTGCCCAGAATGTCTTCAAACTCTTTCGCCTGGCGCGCAGCTTCATCGAACTTGTCGGAGAGAAGCAGGGACGACGGCACACCCGAAAGACAAGCAGAGAGGGCGACGAGACCTTCGCTATGCTCGGCCAGCAGTTCTTTATCGATACGCGGCTTATAGTAGAAGCCCTGGGTGAATGAAAAGGACGACAGCTTCGCGAGATTGTGATATCCCTTCAAGTTCTTGGCGAGAAGAATGATGTGGTTCGTGCCCTTCTCTCCGGATGCGTCGCCTCGATCAGTATGCTTGCCTTTGGCGATGTAGGCTTCCATTCCGATGATGGGCTTAATGCCCGATGACTTCATCTGATTGTAGAAGGAGATCGCGCCGTAAAGATTGCCGTGATCGGTTACGGCTACGGCGCGCGCGCCAAGTTCCTGGGCACGCTGAGCGAGCGGCTTTATCTTGATTGCCCCATCCAGAAGACTGAAGTCGGTGTGAAGATGAAGGTGGACAAAATCTTTTTCGTTCATTGTTTCTTCTTTGCGGCTTCGGAGCCTGCGTTCCCTGGAGCAGGAGGATGGGCTCAGCTAGATTCTCTTGCCCTAACGTAACCGTGCGCGCGCCGGATGACAATGTTCTAGGGTTCGCAGTCTAGCACAGCGAGCGAGGCGTGTATACCGCAAGTTGTAGGGGGGCACTTCTGAGGCACAACATATTGATTCAGCCGCTTGATC
>JBGQGO010000378.1:0-5846 GCA_041497455.1 Blastocatellia bacterium
ATTGGATGCGCGAGCAATCGCTTCACCGACAACACGCGTCGATTTCACGCGAGAGTCAATTATCAGTTTGCGGTTCTCGGCGTTGTAGCGACAGTTCACGCTTCGCCCGGCGAGATTGATAACAGCGTCGGCGCCTTCGAGTTCTGCCGCCCAATCTCCGAGCGTCTCGGCGTCCCATTTCACGACCCGCCACGGCGCGGTTTGCGGCCTTCGGCTGAGAACAATCACTTCATCGCCTCGCTCGTGAAACGCGCGCGCGAGAACTGTTCCGACTTGCCCTGTTCCGCCTGGGATTATTACCTTCACTTTCGGAACCGGCCTTGTAAAGAATTGAGGCCCCTCTTTGGTCTACCGTTGATCAGAAGCATGATCTCAGAATCGCAACTTAGAAGCCCGTCTTTCTCATCGCTCTGGACGAGCCACCGAGGGAACGGCTGATTCCGCATTAGCTGTCTAGACTTGGAGGCCTGGTCCGACATGGATAAAGACCAGTTGCGCGAGGCGATCCCGGCGATCCTGATCGGCTACGGGAATCGACAGGAGCCAATTCTGCACACCCCGGCAAATATCACGACAGAAGATATCGACCTGAAGCTGAAGCTTGGTGTCTGCCTGATTGCAGTGGATCGTCCAGCCCTTCAGCGGTGCTACGAACTGGAAGCGATCGAGGGCATCACTGGCCCACTGATGGGAGGTCTCGTCGCGTCCCTCATGGAGGACCGAGCACCGAAGCGCATAGCAGTCGTCCCCAGAGAGAAACTTGTGCCTAGTTCGAGCTGGGCCCACTTCTCTCGTATAGTCGGGCGACACGAACTGCTCAACCCAGGCGGCATAACGCGCGCGAGACGTCGCTGTAGGGTCGTCTACCCAACCGGCGATGTCCGGTAGGGCGAGCGCGACGAGGAGCGCCGCGTACCAGTTAGACGTTTGAAGCGATCGTTCAATGGCATCTGTGAATTGCTCCATAAGCTTTACCGTTTGTGAAGCCAGTCTAGCAGGGCGCTGGAGTTAGTGTCACGCTCGGCCTAAGTTGATGTAGGCTGTAGGGAATCCTCCATCAGAACCATGCCCATGGTGCTGACTAGCTGGTCTGCGTTTGCGTGTGAGAACACAATCGGAGGTTTGATCTTGAGCACGTTGTGCAGCGGACCGTCGGTGCTGAGCAAGATGCCACATTCCTTCAATCGTTCAACGACGTAAGACGCATGTTTAGCTGCAGGCTCACGAGTCTCACGATCAAGCACCAGTTCGACTCCGATGAACAAGCCCGATCCGCGAACGTCTCCTATCAGCGGATGCTTGCTTTTCAATCCTTCAAGCCCGGCTTTCAAATGAGCGCCCACCTTCAAAGCGTTCTCTTGCAAGCTCTCATCTTCGATCACATCCAGCACCACCAGGCCCACTGCGCAAGAAACCGGGTTGCCGCCGAACGTGTTGAAGTATTCCATTCCGTTATCAAACGAAGCCGCGATCTCCGGTGTGGTCACGACCGCGGCGAGCGGGTGACCGTTGCCGAGGGGTTTGCCGATAGTCACGATGTCTGGAATTACGCCTTGCGTCTCGAATGCCCAGAAGTGCGAACCAACTCGGCCGAGTCCCGTTTGCACTTCGTCGGCGATGCATACGCCGCCGGCTTTTCGTACGTGGCGGTAACTCTCCCTGAGATAGCCGTCCGGCAGGATGATCTGACCTCCGCAGCCGAGCGCCGACTCGCAGATGAACGCCGACAAGCGCTTCCCGTTCTGTTGAATCTGTTCGACGGCTTTGGCCACGTGTCGCGCGTATTGCTCACCCGCGCCTGGGTCGTCTGCTTTGTACGGACCTCGATACGTGTCAGGCATTATCACTTTGTGAACGTGAGGAGGCGCGCCCGTACCGGCGGGTCCGTCGAACTTGTAAGGGCTGATGTCGATCAACGAAGTCGTGTTTCCGTGATAGGCGCCGTCGACGCAGATGATCTCGGTTCCTTTCGTATGAGCTCGCGCCAGCCGCAACGCAAGCTCGTTTGCTTCGCTTCCAGAGCAAACGAAGAAACACACGCTCAACCGTTCGGGCATCGTCGCGCACAGGCGTTCCGCAAAGCGCGCGATGTTCTCGTGAAGATATCGAGTGTTTGTGTTCAGTACGGCCATCTGTTCCTGGGCGGCTTTCACAACACGCGGATGACAATGGCCAACGTGAGCGACGTTGTTGACCGCATCCAGATAAGCGCGGCCTTCGTAGTCGTAGAGGTACTGCTTCCCTCCCTTAACTATGGTCAGCGGCTTTCTATAAGCGATGCTCAGCGACGAGCCGATGCGCTCGCGGCGAACTTCGAGGATCTGCTCTGAACTCAAGCTCGGGGCAGGGAAGCGGTCTTCGGGTATTCCGAGAATGAGATTCGGGTCGGAGCAGATGCTCAACCAGACTTCGCGTTGACTCGCGGGAGCAACGCCGGGGAAGTCTCCTTGCTTGCCGAGCATGTCGCAGATGATCTGAAAATGGAGATGCGGCGGCCAGCCTCCGTTCGTCGGAGGCGCGCCGATGCTCGCGATGCGATCGCCGCGCTTGACGAGCTTTCCCGGTTGCAGGCCTTCCAATGAGTCTTCACTCAAGTGCCCGTAGAGAGTGAAGAACTTCACTCGGCCTTCGTCAGCTTCGTGTTGAACGATAATCGCCGGACCGTAGTCGAGCGGCGCTGCGTTATTCGCAAAGCTGTGAATCACTCCGTCGAGCGGAGCGAACACAGGCGAACCGGATTTCATGAACAGATCGATGCCGATGTGAATCGTCCTGCGCTTGCCGTCATTCGATTTGAACACGTCGCTCGTGTAGAGCAAGCGAGCTTCGTTGTAGCGGCCAATGCCAACGCGAGCCCCGGCGGCTTTCATTCGCGAGAAGATCTTCGCGGTGAACGCGTCGATGTCGGCGAGTTCCTCGGGATCGCTGAACTCCGGACTCCCGACGCTGAGATCGAACACGATGTTCGTAGTTCGGCCTTCAGGCGGAAGTTCGTATGACTTTTTGGCGCCGAGTTCAGTTACGAACTTCCGCCTGAAGGCCGAACTACGAACTCTCGCCGGCTGCTCGCTCTTCAAGTCAGCGTCAACCACCGGCCCGAACGCTTCGGCGTTCCTCGCAAGCCACTCGAGGACCGGCGCGCTTTGCGGACAAGGCGCAAGCTTGCAAGCGTGCCGGAAAAGATAATGAGGCAGCGCGGGAACAACTCCGTAGAGTTTCTCGATCAACTCCCAGGCTGGCCGCTCGCTGACGAGCAAGTAAGTGTTATCGGGATGCAGCTTCTGTTGAAGCGCTGAGTTCGTCACGCTGACCGCCAGCCTCATGCAGATCAACGTGTACAGGACTTCCAATTCCAAATCTCTTAAGGGGAACACCTCGTGATAGCCTGCGACGATCTCGGTTGCGGCAGCGAGCGGGTCGGCTTTGTCGAGCATCGCGTAAGCCGCCGCGACCGCTACTTCGCTAGCAGTGTAGGTGAGCAGCATGTCTCCGAAGTCGATGATTCCCGCGACGGTCTTTCGACCGGCGCCGTCGTCTCTGACCAAAATGTTGTAGTCATTCGCGTCGTTGTGGACGACTGAAGTCCGCAGGGCCGTAGCGCAAGCTGCCACCTTGCGGTCACCCGTTTGCAAGCTGGCGGCCTGCGCTACGACGCGCGTCTCAAAACCGCGAATGAAATGCTCGACGATCGCGCGGCGCTCAGGAGCCGCGATGTGATGCGTGTACTCTTTGATCCAGAGTGCGCCTTGCAAGTCCCACTTCAATTCTCTCCGCGACGCCGGGTGACTGAATCCGTCGAGCGCCTGATCTATCTCTCCGAGAAAATGACCGAGACTATGAAGCAGTTCCGGCGTGTGCGGATTGACTTCGGCAAGCAACGCGCTTGGAAGGTAAGTCAGTAGCCGCACGAAATGAGACGAGCGGTTCTCGTTGTCGACGGTCGCGATGTCGTCGCCGGATTTCGTCTTGCGCAGTTGGGGGATGAAACCTGAGCGAACTCGCTCGCCGAGATGCGACATCACCGCGTTCTGGAATTCGAGCGTCTCTCGTCGCTCGGCTGCGGCCGCGATCTTGAGCACGAACTGGTCGCCTGAATCCGCTTCGATGTGAAAATTCTGATCGCGCTCACTGGTCAGCTCCTTGACCGGCCCAGAGAGGCCGTAGAACTCAAGCGCGAGTCTCGCGGCGTCGGCTTCAGAAAAAGAAGGACGCGGTTGCGCTTTGTCGTGAATGGCGGAAAGCCTGTTCAAATTGTTCACTCCAACGGAGCGGAGTTGGATTCATTTTCATTCCAACGATCAACGCGCCGTCAACGGAGGCGGCCCACTTGCGGGCGCGTCGAAGAAGCCAAAGAAGCGCGTTAACTCGGCTACCTTCCCGTCAGCTTTGATCTCTCCCGTTTTGAGCGCGTCAGCGAAAGTCGTCTGACGCAGGATGATTCGATGCAGATCATTCGTCGTCATATTCAACGTGACATCAGCCTGCGGAGGCAGCGACTCGTGAAGCTGCGCAACGCCTCTTCGAACTTCGAGCGCGTAAGCGCGGCCCGTGTCCGTGAAGCGGAATGCGACGGTCAGATGTACATCGGCAGTCTTCACCGGATCGAGTCTCACCGTCATTCCTTCAAGAAGTTTGCTGACCGGAAGCTGCTTGAGTATGTCGGGGGCCGCAAGCGAGCTTGTCGCAGCGAGCGTCACCATGCTGTTCAATGAACGTTCTAATTCTCTCGCGGACGAGATGTACCAGTCGCGCCAGTTGGTGTTCTCGGTCTTGTAGGCGAGTCCGCGCAACGCCTTCGCTTTGAGAGTTCGCGCTTGCGCATCGTCTTTGTTGACTCGAATCAAATACGTCAGCAACTCGGCCGCCCATTGATAGTCTCCCTTGTCATAGGCTCCCAGAGCCGATTCCAGGACACGGTCGTGTCCTCCCATCTGCTCGATGTAGCGCGCGGCTCGCTCGCCGCGCGGCAACGGGTCGAGGAAAGTCGGATCGCCTTCGAACCATCCAAGGTAGCCGACATAGATCTCTCGGACCGAGTGCTTCACCGTGCCGTAGAATTCGCCGAGCCACGGATGATTGGCGAGATGAGGCGGCAGCTTCGAGACGACCTCGACCAGTTCATCAGGCGTCAGGCCTTTGTTCATGTTGCGAATCGTCTGATCGTGCACGTATTGAATCGCGTCGCGATAAGAAGTCAGCAGCTCTTCGATGTTTTGTTTTCCAGAAACCGGGCGCCCGTGAGAGGGGACCATGTGCTCAGCGCCGAAGCGCCGGAGTTTGTCGATGCTCTTGAACCAGTTCACCGGGTCGCGATACTTCGTGCCTCGAAGCGTGTGCAGATTAGGGAAGCACTCGCCTTGAATCACCTCGGCGGTCAGCAGGACTTTGCTATCGGGCAGCCACACGACGATCTCGTCGTCGGTTTCGCTGGGCGCGTGCTGCAGGTGCATCTTCACGCCGGCGACTTCGATGTCGAGAGAGTCTTTGAATACCCTGCTCGGCGCGATGAAGCTTCGTTGACCGACTATCAGCTTGGGACCGATGCCTTCGTTGACTGATCCTTCGGGTCCCCGTTCGAGCGCGATTCCGAAACTGTAGGCCGAGCGCAGCCCGAGAATCGGCGCGATGACGCTGGCGTTGCTGATGACCGTATCCATCAGCGTCTCGTGCGCGAAGACATCGACGCGCCCTGCCTTGACGTCTTCTTCGCTGACGAATGCCTTCACCCCCATCGTGTGGTCGGTGTGGTTATGAGTGTAGATGACTGCCTTAACTGGCTTGTCGGTGATCTTCCTGAATTCGGCGAGGATGGCCTTCGCGGAGTCGGCCGATTCAGTCACATCGAC